>CANOBT010000082.1 GCA_947564305.1 uncultured Lachnospiraceae bacterium
TTAATTTGACGTTTTTGTGCGGGAGACAGGAACTTTAATTTGCTGGGCTACAATTTGGTTGAATATTTCCGTATACCCATATCCGCTTAAAAGTAGTTCTTTGATTCTTGGTATGTATGGATCCAGTTTGCATGGTCTGGAATCAATGGGAGGTTTTGTCATACTCAGATATCTTATAACTGTAGGACGGGCTATCTGAAGTGTTTTTGCTATTTCCGTATTATTTTTACCAGCTCTTTTTAACCTCTGGGCTTCTTTAATTACCTCCCATTTTCTCAAACCCGTTTCTATTTTCCTGCGTTCACGTATATTTAATACTTCTTTTTCCGATATCGGAGCAGGTGACAGATCTGCGATCCTAACCTTGTCTTTCATCCTGCGTTTCAGATATTCCAGTATATCTTCCGTTAAATTTTTTAATATATGGAATCTGTCCACAATCTGTTTCGCGTTTGGCAGGGCTTCACTTATGGCAGCTTTATAAGTCCTTGAAAAATCTCTTGTAACTGTTTCTACATTCTTAAACTTTCTAAGGATTTCCACCACTTCCGGCTGTTGTCTGGAAGAAACCACTTCCAGCCTTTTTCTGGTATCATTGTCAACCAGGATAGAAAAATATAGTTTTCGTTTGCAATGCGAAAAATCATCTATGGATATATTTTTCACCTCATAATTGATGACAGGGACTGCTTTTTTTTAATAATTCTCAGAATCGTATTATTAGAGACAGATACGTGGCTGCCAGAAATCTGTTTTTCCGCATCTAAAGAGCTGCTTTTCATACCTATTTGATAGATATAATCATCCAGCCGATTTGTTCTTAATGAATTCTTGTCCGCAAAGGGGATTGGATAAGCGAACGTCTTATGGGAGCATTTTTCATTTGTACAAAAAAACTTGGGTACGGTAATAATTAATTTTACCTGGTAATTCTGTATTGGAAGATCGGAAATAGTTCTGGTATATTTACTATGGACCGAATGATTTTCCGTGCCGCAATATTTACATTTGGCTATCGTACAATCAATATCACAATATAGATATAGTATTTTGTCACATTTTTCTATTTTTCGTATAGATAAATTTGTATCCAGTTCTTTTAATAGTTCATTTAATTCCATACCATTCACCCATTTTATAATAACATAATAAAGTGAGTTATTCAACTAACTTGACAAAGAGCCAAACTATTTTACACTACAGCAGATACTCAATGTCTGCCATCCTAACCTTAATTCCAGAAACCATACCCTCTATTTTTCCCGTCTTACGCATTCAGGATTCTTATTTCTGTTCAATAACTCTACCAGATTATACATCAGTCCACTGTTGTGTTCATAAACAGCACAGCTATTTGCAGCCTCCCACAATTCCGTTTGTCCTGATGAAAAATTCAATTCATATGTATCTTTGTTTTGAGAAGTATGTGAAACAAAGCATATCTTTTTTTTATATCTTTCTAATTGTAAAAAAGATTTTTCAATTTCGGCATCTTCCGTATACATAGCAATTAAAACGTTATCCCAATTAAACTTCCTGCTTCGCCGCACCCAGTCCGCTATTGCCTGATCCGGATCCGTTGAATGATTGCAATGAATCTTCACATCATCCAGCAACAACACAGGATAATCTGTTTTAATGTGAGGTTCCACACACATTTCGTAAAAAGTCGGGCTGCATCCCATGTAGTGATCCAACCTTTGTAATAATTTGATATAGTCCTTATCTCCAAAAGATACATTTTTAAACGGCGAAAGGCATTCCAACCCAAGGGTATAATATACAAGTCCTCCCCAACAATTATTAGAAACAATGCTTAGTCGACTGTTCTTTAAATACACATATGAAGGAAAATCCAAATTTGGTATTTCTAAAACCTTATAAGGTATCATTTTATCCCGCTGAATCGATGCACTTAGCATTAAATACAGAGCTGTCAATTCAAGAGGAATCTCGTCGGCAATTATTATGTAGTCAAAAAATATTTCTCCCAGATATTTATGATCAACCACTTTCCATCCATCTAAAAACATGCAGTCTGGTATTTCCCTTGCCGTTACCGCCACTACTTCAATTTCCTTTTTGTATTCATAATACTTTAATGTATTTACCAGTCGATTATATATTTTTCCTACTCCCCATACACAGATTTTATAACACATGTCTCTCATTCCCCCTTCTCTTTGCGCAGTTTATCCAGTTTTTTTCTCTGTTTAAACTTTTCTTGTGTATATCTGAATTTTTCCGACTCCATGCAGGACTGGAATATAGAAACTGTTTTTTGCTTTTGTACACGAATAAGAACGTATGTTTGTTTTGCGCGGCGATCAGATTTTATAACATATTGTATTGATTAAATTTATTATAACAGATATCGTAACAATCAACAACTTTAATTTACTGGGTGACCCAGTAGGAATAGAAGAAACAATGAGTGCGGTAGAGCTATAACTTGAATTCTGTAAGGAAGCCGTCTCTAAATATGGAATAAATCCAGAGAAGTATCTGGAAGAGACTATAAATTTGTAATTTCAAACGGGGGACATGGGTTTGGTTGTGAAACATATTCCTGCATTTGTGAAGGGTAAAATGTGGTAAAGAGGATTGCAGAAAAAAATACATGATGGTATCATAGTAAGCGAGATTATTTCCGGCTTTAGAATGGATTATTTAGAAAATGGCATGTTAAGCACTTTTATGACTGAATTGTCACAGTACGAAAGTTGATGAAAGAAGGAGATAAATAATGCAGATACCGTATCTGGATTTGAGAACAATGCATGAAAAATTGCAGAAGGAATTGGAGGAAGCGTACCATACGGTGATGAAACGCCAATGGTTTATAAGTGGGAAATCGGATAAAAAATTTGAAGAGGAGTTTGCAGAGTATTGTGGTGCAGCTGAATGCGTTGGAACTGGAAATGGATTAGACGCGATACGGCTGATTCTTTTGGCTTATGGAATTGGTTCGGGAGATGAAGTGATTATTCCATCAAATACATTTATTGCGACAGCATTGGCAGTTACCTATGTGGGAGCAGTTCCGGTATTTGTAGATGCGTCTTTAGAAAATTATACGATTGATCCGGATAAGATTGAGGAAAAGATAACAAAAAAAACGAAGGCAATTATTGCGGTACACCTGTATGGGCGATGTGCTGATATGAAGGAAATATGCAGACTGGCAGAAAAATATTCATTAAAAGTATTTGAAGACGCTGCACAGGCACACGGAGCACAACTGGATAAAAAAAGAACAGGAACTCTTGGGGATGCCGCGGCGTTCAGTTTTTATCCGGGAAAAAATCTTGGAGCCCTTGGGGACGCGGGGGCAGTGGTTACAGATAATAAGGAAATTGCAGAAAAAATTCGGGCATATGGAAACTATGGATCTTTCGAAAAATATAATCATATATATCAGGGATGTAATTCGAGGCTGGATGAGTTTCAGGCAGCGTTTTTATCCGTTAAACTAAAATATCTGGATGGATGGAATGAAGAACGCAGAAGGATTGCAGGAAAATATACAAAAGGAATTCAGAATGAAAAGATAATATGCCCTTGTATGCCAAAAGATGAAAAGGAGCATGTATTTCATATTTATCCGATACTGGTTGAAAAAAGGACAGATTTTACAGAATTTCTCAGGGAACAGGGTATTATGACGAATATACATTATCCGATTCCGATTACTGAACAGGGGGCATACGCAGAATATAAAGGACAGATTGTATATTATCCGATTACGGAAAGGATTTGTGCACAGGAAGTCAGCCTTCCGTTGTATCCGGGAATGACGGATGAACAGATAGAAAGAGTAATTGAATGTGTGAACAGCTTTTGAAAATGCATCCAGTGCAAACCCGGGAATCCCGGATCGTAACAATCAAAACATGTGTTTGCTGTGGTATGGGCTGATCTTGACAATATGTTTCTACAATGTATAATATGATTTATACTGTTGTTTTTGCTGCAGAGTCCAACGATGGAATGGGGATGAAGTATGAAAATTGTTCTTTTAGCCGGAGGGGCGGGTATGCGCATCTCTGAAGAAAGTGTATACAGGCCAAAGCCAATGATTGAAATTGGCGGAAAACCGATTTTATGGCATATCATGAAAGAGTATTCTTACTATGGGTTTCATGAGTTTATTATTTGTGCCGGTTATAAACAGGAGTGCATCAAAGAATGGTTTGCAAATTATTTTCTCTATACGAGTGATGTGACATTTGATTATGAAAATGATGGGAAAATGATCATACATAAAGGTATAACGGAACCATGGAGAGTAACGATAGCAGATACAGGAAGGAACACCATGACGGGAGGCAGGATCAAACGGATTGAGCCTTATATAAAAGGGGAAACGTTTATGGTGACTTATGGGGATGGCGTATGCGATGTGAATATAAAAGAACTGCTTGCTTTTCATAAAGAACATGGAAAGATCGCTACCCTTACTTCTGTAATTCGAAAACAGGAAAAAGGAGTTTTGGATATTTCTGAAATTGGAGCGGTTAGAGCTTTTCGTGAAAAGAAGGGCAGTGATGGAATTCCGATTAATGCCGGATATATGGTTTTCGAGCCGGCAATTTTTAATTACCTGAAAGACGACACGACCATATTGGAAGCAGAGCCGATGGACAGGCTGGCAGCAAGTGGAGAGCTGATGAGTTATCGTCACGACGGATTCTGGCAGTGTATGGACACGTTACTTGAAAAAAATATACTGGAAAAATTATGGGAAAAGGAAAAAGCGCCGTGGAAAAAATGGTGACATTTGATTTGTCTTTTTATAAAGGAAAAAAAGTATTTATAACGGGTCATACCGGATTTAAAGGTTCCTGGTTATGTAGAATGCTGACAAATGCGGGGGCAATTGTTACTGGATATGCACTGAATCCCTTGACAAAACTGTCTTTATATGAGATTGCAGAAATAGAAAAGGATATCCGTTCGGTCACAGGGGATATCCGGGATCTTCAGACATTAAAACAGGCGTTCGATGAGACTCAACCTGAGATTGTGTTTCATCTGGCAGCGCAGCCTATTGTTCGTGAGAGCTATAAAAATCCAGTATATACTTACGAGACGAATGTGATGGGCACGGTGAATGTTTTGGAATGTATACGAAACAGTAACTGTGTAAAGTCATTTTTAAATGTGACAACGGATAAAGTTTATCTGAATAAAGAATGGGAATGGGGATATCGGGAATGTGATGAGTTGGATGGACATGATCCATATTCTAATTCCAAATCCTGTTCGGAACTGGTGACGCATTCTTATAAGAACAGTTTCTTTTATGATGAACATGTGGCGATTTCCACGGCAAGATCGGGCAATGCGATAGGAGGTGGGGATTTTTCAAAGGATCGGATTATTCCGGACTGTGTCAGGGCAGCAATAAAAAAGGAAGACATTATTGTGAGAAATCCATATTCTACCCGCCCTTATCAGCATGTGCTGGAACCGCTGTATGCGTATCTGATGATAGCAGTGATGCAGTATCAGGACAGGAAATATGCCGGATGTTATAATGTGGGTCCGGATGATGTGGATTGTCTGCAGACAGGAGCTCTTGTAGATCTCTTTGTGCAAAAATGGGGCGAGGGATTAAAATGGACACCTTGTTGCGATGGTGGACCACATGAAGCAGGTTTTTTAAAACTGGATTGTTCTAAATTAAAAGCGGGATTTGGATGGAAGCCTTGTTGGAACCTGGACACTGCGGTGGAGATGGTGGTAGAATGGAGTAAATGCTGGTTGGAAAATGGCGATATTAAAAAATGTATGGATGCTCAGATCAAAAGATATTGTACAGATGCGGACAGAAGGAATATCGGGAAGGAAGGGAGGCTTTAGATAATGAAGAAAACGGTATTCAGCCAGGAAGAACAGAGCGTTCAACTGGCTTTTATGAGAGGGGAATATAGGACAGCACAGGATATTCTGACAGAATCAGGAGACAAGATTCGCCCTGTATACAGGGCAATTTTTGAAGCCTCTATCGCACTTGCGGAAGGAAATGATTCAAAAGTTATAGAGGCTATTTCTGACGGCCTGCGTCTGGACAGCCGCAACTACGAATTATATGTAGTTCTGGGCGAATATTACGCGGAGCGCAATCCATGGCAATCATACTTGTGCTTTGAAAATGCGGTTTTTTATTGTGACGATCAGGAAGACAGCGAACAGATCCGTCTGTTGATGAGTGAGTTTGCTGATAAGGGAGTGTCTGTGCCTAAAGTCGCTATGGTAATTCTTTCTCACCATCGTCTGGATATGACAAAAGACTGCATAAGGAGTATCCGTGAAACTACACCGGACAATGCCCGGGAGATCATTGTCATTGACAACGCGTCGGCGGATGGCAGTGTGGACTGGTTAAGGGAGCAACAGGATATTAAACTGCTGTGCAATAACGAAAATAAAGGTCTTCCAATGGCCTATAATCAGGGAATAGGTCTGGCAGAGACGGATTCAGATATTTTACTTCTTCATAATGATACCGTGATGACCGATAATGCCCTGTTCTGGCTTCGTATGGGATTATATGAAAATGAAAAGACGGGCAGTGCCGGGTGCGTGACAAACCATGCGTCGAATTCTCAGGAAGCGGTTGAAGACGGACAACCTGGAAATATTTATTTTGAGTTTGCCAGGAAAATTAATGTGCTTGCAACAAAACCTTACCTAAATAAACTGTATCTGACAGGGTTTGCGATTCTTCTGAAACGGACGGTTTTGAACCAGGTCGGTTTACTGGATGAACGTTTTTCACCGGGCAGCTTCGAGGATAACGATATCTGTCTGAGAATCAATCTTGCAGGGTACTATAATGTGCTCTGCAAAAACAGCTTTATTATTCATTGGGGCGGCGGAATTTCCGAAAAAGAGATTCCACAATATAATAATATTGTGGAAATAAATCAAAGAAAATTTTTTGAAAAATGGTCTGTGTTTCATTTGGAACAGAAGAATTATTTTGATATCCGGCCGGATATTGTGTCTATATTAAAGAGCAACTGCAGTCTGGATGATGGTACGATCATGGTAGTTGGAACAGGGTGCGGAGGAATCTTAAGCTGCCTGCGGGATACGTTTCCCGATATATGGGTATATGGTATGGAACAGGATCAGCATATGGCGCGGATCGCAAATGGAATTGCGGATACGGTATGGGTAAACCTGGATGGGTGGAAAGGCGAAGAACTGGCGGACACGTTTGACGCTATCATTGTCAATGATGTGCTGGAATGCACCAGGAATCCGGAAGGAGTGCTGGCAGAGCTGGCAAAGATGCTGAAAAAAGAGGGGAAGATGGTTTTAAGCTACTCAAACCGTTTGCATTACTCACGGATATTCAAACAAGATTGCTTCGAAAATCTTTTGTACAAAGGCTGTGTATATCGAATGCTTTCCAGCGCGAAATTGACGTCGGGGATTAGTTGGACATACACCTGGTACACCTATGCAGGTAATGGGGAATGCACTTATTATACCTATGACAGTGACAATGAAAATTCATTGGAAAGTATTATCCAGACATTGCAGATGCACTATCCCCAAATAGCGAGAGAGGATTTCCTGGCAAACCGGTGGATCATGCTGGTGGAAAAGCAGCGGACAGATATTCAGTTTGGTGACAAGATGGCGGTGTGTATTCCGACATATAGAAGGCCAGAGGTTGTAAAAGACGCGTTATCTCATTGTGCAGAACTTTATAAGCGTTACGGGTTAGATATATATTATTATGACAGCAGCGAAGATGAAGAGACAAAAAAGGTAATTGAAGACTACCAGAAAAAAGGATACGATAACCTGTATTATATCCGACTTGATTCAACGCCCCTTTTGACGAAGCCGAAACATATTTTTAAGATGGATCTGATACAGAAGAGATATATGTACATGTGGTATCTGAAGGATCGAAGCTGGTATGGGGAGGGAACGCTGAAATGGATCCACAAGGCTATGGAGAAGCCGCATGATTTGATTTTTTTGGATGTGGGGCATCGACAGGATTCTTGTAAAATCTCTATCTGTCATGATGCAGATGAATTTTATCACAGGTGCGGCGACTTTGCCACTTCCATAGATACTACAATCTACAATGTGCAGTCTGTTTTAAAAAGCAGTTTTAATGTGGACGATCTTTGCAAACGGCATGACGGCGAGTATTTTCTGTCATTTTTTCATTTTCTTTTTATTTTTGAATGGCTGGCGAGAAAGGAAAACCCAGATATTTGTCTGTTGACAGGCAGGGAGATAGCAGTTTTTGGTTCAATGAAAGCAACAGGTTCCGGATGGAATGAGAGCAGAATTCATACTTGGGGGAAGCTTTGGATACAGGCGAACAAGATCCTGTCTGACTGTTATACAAATAAGGAAGATATTATTAAGCGGACAGCTTCTCTCCCATGGATATTAGGAGATCTTGATGCGCTGATTGGATTGCATGAAAAAGGAATTCTGAATCCGGAATATTTTGAAGAGATCAAAGAGTTTTGGGAACAGGTATCGGATATTCCTCTGCAGACAGTACGCCGAATTGCTTATGGGGAATATCAGGCTGTAAAAGAATAGAGGAGTTGTAAGATGGCAATTTGGAAAAATGAAATGGAAGCCCGGCAGCAGATTAAGGAACTGGTGTCAGAATATTATCATGAATATAAAGAAAAAAAAGAATCATTTCAGGAAGGTGACCGCATTAACTATGCTGCAAGGATATTTGATGACAAAGAAATGTGTGCCATGACGGATGCGATGCTGGACTTCTGGCTGACTAACGGTCGTTTTTCCGAAGAATTTGAGAAAGAATTTGCCGAATGGATGGGGGTGCGCTATGCTCATCTGGTAAACAGCGGTTCTTCGGCAAACTTAATTGCGTTTATGGTATTGACAGCGCAGGAATTAGGAGATCGGCAGATCCGACGTGGTGATGAAGTGATCACGGTGGCATGCGGGTTTCCAACTACTGTTGCGCCGATCATTCAGTTTGGCGCAGTTCCGGTGTTCGTAGATGTGACAGTTCCGCAGTATAATATAGATGTGTCCAAGTTGGAAGCAGCTGTGTCAGAGAAGACAAAAGCCGTCATGATTGCTCATACGTTGGGGAATCCTTTTAATCTGGCGGCAGTAAGGGCATTTTGTGACAGGCATCAGCTTTGGCTTGTAGAGGATAACTGCGATGCGCTGGGAACAGAGTACACGATTGGCGGTGAAACGCGGTTTACCGGAGCCTGGGGGGACATTGGTACATCCAGTTTTTATCCGCCTCATCATATGACGATGGGAGAAGGCGGATGCGTTTATACAAATGATCCATTGTTACATCGGTTGATTCTATCCTTCCGTGACTGGGGGCGTGACTGTATCTGCCCTTCTGGGCATGATAACTTCTGTGGTCATCGTTTTGACAGGCAATACGGGAGCCTGCCGCAGGGATATGACCATAAATATGTATACAGCCATCTGGGATATAATATGAAAGTGACGGATATGCAGGCAGCGATCGGATGTGAACAGTTAAAAAAGCTTCCGTTTTTTGTCGAGCGCAGGCGGCATAACTGGAATCGGCTTCATAAAGCATTGGAGTGTGTGGCGGACTCTGTTATTTTGCCGGAAGCAGCGGAAAACAGCAGACCATCCTGGTTTGGTTTTTTGATTAGTATACGTCCGGAGAGTGGCTTGAGGCGTAATGAAGTGACTGGATATCTGGAAAGTCATAATGTACAGACCCGGCTCTTGTTCAGCGGAAACCTACTCCGACACCCATGTTTTGACAAAATGCAGGGAACGGATGCATACAGGGTGGTCGGAAGTCTTGAAGTCACAGATTATGTAATGAATCAAAGCTTTTGGGTTGGCGTCTATCCGGGAATGACAGATGGGATGATCGACTGTATGGCGCAGCTTATAATTCAGGCAGTGAATCAAGGATAAGAGGAAAGGAAAATATGGATGAGCAGTCAGATTCAGCTTTTGGATTGTACTTTAAGAGACGGAGCATATATTGTAGATTCCATGTTCGGAGAGCCTGCTATCAAAGGAATTATTAAAAAACTGGATGAGGCCAATATAGATATTATCGAATGTGGCTGGCTTAAGGATAAAGAATATAAATCAGGGTCTACGTTTTTTCACCTGCCAGCAGACATAAAAAGATATTTTGAAAAAAGGAATTCAGGAAGCATTTTTGTTACAATGATCGACTGGGACAGATATGATCTGTCTCAGCTTCCGATTTGTGACGGGGAGACAATCGATGCGATTAGGGTTGTGTTTCCACAGGAACATTTTAAAGAGGGCATTGCGCTTGGAAATATCATACGTAGTAAAGGGTATAAAGTTTTCTTTCAGGCAGCTAATACATTGGGTTATAGCGACGAGGAGCTGATTGAACTGGCGCAGGAAGTAAACAGGGTACAGCCGGTTGCGCTGTCGATTGTCGATACATTTGGTGCAATGTATGGTTCCGATCTGGAACATATTGTGAAATTGCTGGATGAGCATTTGACAGAGAATATTAAGATGGGATTTCATTCCCATAATAATCAGCAGATGTCATTTTCTCTCAGTATGCAGTTTGTGGAATTGTTGGAAAAAAGTGGCAGAAAAGGTATTATCGACGCAAGCCTTTGCGGCATGGGAAGAGGAGCCGGCAATGCAACTACAGAATTAGTTGCAAGTTATTTAAACAGAAAGTGGCATGGAAATTATAATATGAATGCCCTTCTGGATGCAATTGACATGCATATGGGGTATTTTCAGACTAATTACAGGTGGGGGTATTCCACGCCTTATTTTATAGCGGGAATGTACTGCACCCATGTAAATAATATAGCATATTTGTTAAATAATCACAGAACAACGGCAAAGGATATGAACCATATTATTGAGACGTTGTCTCCTGAAGACAGAAGACGTTATGACTATGATCTGCTGGAAGAAAAATATCTGGAATACTGTAATCAGTCTGTAGACGATGAGGAAACAGTAAAATATCTGGCGGAAAGCATTAGAGAACGTCCGGTTCTGCTTCTGCTTCCTGGAAAATCTGTTGTAGAACAGTATGACAGGATCAGAAAATACATCACAACAGAGAATCCCATAGTGATAGGAGTCAATGCGATAACGGAAGGATATGATTATACCTATCTCTTTTTTGCCAATCATACAAGATATGTTTATGCAAGGGATATCTACCAAAAAATATTTGGAGCAAGCAGGAAGATTGTGGTATCCAACATTAAGACAGAACCGCAGGAAAACGAGTGGATCGTTAATTTCAGTCAGTTGATTAAGCGGGGATGGGAACATTTTGATAACTCAGGTCTTATGTGTCTGCGGTTAATGAACAGACTTCGGGTTCAAAAAGTAACGATAGCTGGCTTTGACGGGTTTGGTGAATCCTATGAAGAAAGTTATGCAGATATATCCCTCCCCCATATTAATCCTGGAAAAAAATGGGAGGAATTAAATGAGGAAATTCGAGATATGCTGACAGACTTTAAAACAGCTGCAGAAGGAAAAATGGAGATAAATTTCCTGACAGAAAGTATATATGAAATGTAATGCAGTAATGGAAGTAGATATTTGAAGAAGGTTGTCTGAAAGAAGGGAAAACTAAATGGAAAAGATAGAAATTAAATCAAAGTTATATGACTATTCGGTAGAATTTATAGATGATTTTTCGGCTGTTATGAGAGAATTTGCAGATACCACTGTTTATGTGGTCGATAAAAATATATATGAACGATATGAAAATAGATTTGCAGATATTGATCCAGCAAAAATATATTTTATGGATGCAGTTGAGCATAAAAAGAATATGAATACAGTTATAGACATCATTTGCTTTATGCAGAAACTGGGAGTCAGAAAAAACTGGAAAGCAGTATGTTTTGGTGGCGGTATCACGCAGGACGTAACAACAGTTGCGAGCAACCTTTTTTTAAGAAATATAGACTGGTATTTTTTCCCAACCACGCTGCTGGCTATGTGTGATTCCTGCATTGGCGGGAAATGCGGTATTAATCTTGGAGAATACAAAAATCAGATAGGCGTTTTCTATCCCCCCAAAAGGATATTTATTGATACGGGTTTTATTAAGACTCTTTCTCATCAAGATTATTTGAACGGCTGGGGAGAAATCATAAAGTTTTCCTTGACGCGGGATGAGGTATTTTATGAGCAGCTAAAAAATGAGAAACAATACTTTCCCTGTGATAATATTGGTAATTATATCCGAAAGGGACTGATTGTAAAAAAGCAGATTATAGAGGAAGACGAGTTTGAATCTGATTTGAGACGGATTCTGAACTATGGACATACTTTTGGACATGCACTGGAGTCTTACAGCAGCAATGAGATCCCTCATGGAAAAGGTGTGATCTGGGGAATGGATGTGGTGAATTACATTGCCTGGAAAGAGGGGTTGATAAGCGAAATTTATTATCTGGATATAAAGAGGTTGATAAAAGACTCTTTTATTACGGAAGAGATTGTGATTAAGGAACCGGACAAGCTGTTTGATATTATTAAAACCGATAAAAAGGTCAGAGGAAATATATTGAGTTTTGCAATGTTGAAAGGGGCGAGTCATCTGATTGTTTATCCAATGGAAATTGATGAAAAGTTGAAAGGGATATTTAAAGAGTATCTGGAGGAGACCCATGCATACTATTGCAATTGACTGCGGAGCCAGTTTTATCAAAGGAGCTGTTTTTATGGAGGATGGAAAAATGCTGAAAAAGGTGCAGTATCATGCTCCTGCGCTACATAAAGACAGTAATATTATGGAACCGGTCCAGATTACTGAACTGCTCCGGGCGATAAAAAAGTTACTTCGGAAGCTGACAGAGGAAGAAAGCAATGGATATAAATTATGTATTTCCAATGAAATGCATGGTTTTTTGCTTGCGGATGCAGATGGGACTCCGGTGACGGATTATATCTCATGGCAGAAAGAATACGGGGATATTGTTGTAAAAGGGCATTCTGCAATAGAAGAGATTCGGGAAAATATAGATACAGAAGATATTTTATATACAGGGATGGAGCTCAGGAACAGTCTTCCCAGTTGTAATCTTTTGTATTTGTGGAAGAGGGGGCTTTTGCAGAGGAGAAATGAAGAGATATATTTTTATACGTTGGGTGATTATATTCTCAGAGAATTATCTGGATTGGAACCTGTATGTCATCCTACGAATGCGGCGGCTACAGGGCTGTATGACCTGAGGACGGGGAAATGGAATAAAAATCTGATAAAAAGATATCAAGATAACGGAATTATCTTTCCGAAGATTGGCTGTACTTGTATAAGTTTTAAATGGGGAGGCATATCTTATCAGGCATATCCGGCGATTGGGGATCAACAGGCGGCGCTTCTGGGAGCGGGTCTGCATTCTGAGAATGCGATATCGTTTAACCTGGGAACGGGAGCACAGGTGACAAGACTGACGCGAAGTACCGAAAGAACGTCCGCGTACCAGATACGCCCTTATTTCGATAACTATTATTTGATGACTATTCCGCATCTGCCGTCAGGAAGAGCTTTGAACGTGTACTTTCGTTTTATAAAGGAAATGCTGAGACAGTTTGGGTTAGAAGAAGATGATGAACAAATATGGAATAAAATAATTCAGGCAGAAAAAAATGCAGAAGATACAGAGATAAAATGTGATCTGAGTTTTTTTGAAAATCCTCTGACATCATCTGAGCGGGGATGTGTTGAAAACATTGGAGAATATGAATTGACAATGGGAAATCTTTTCAGGGCTGTTTTTAGACAGATGTCAGACAATTTTGTAAAGGCAGCGGACAGGCTGTGCGATGGTCAGGTAAGAATTCAGAAATTGGTGTTTTCAGGCGGAATTGCCCGGAGAATGGAAGCTGTACGCAATGGAATAATAGGAAAGTATGGAAAAGATATAAATTATATTGTGGCACAGGATGAAACATTGCAGGGGTTATATGTTTATTCAAAGGAGAGAGCATGAGAATCAAAGTATCTGATTATATAGCAGATTTTTTGGCGGAGAACGGTATAGTACATTTATTTACCGTAGTCGGCGGTGGCGCTATGCATCTGAACGATTCATTTGGGCACCATCCGGACTTAAATTGTATTTATAATCATCATGAGCAGGCGTCAGCGATGGGGGCAGAAGCGTATTTCAGGGTGAATAATAAAATGGCAGCTGTTTGCGTAACCAGCGGACCAGGGGCTTTGAATGCATTGAATGGAGTGGCAGGGGCTTATGTGGATTCTATACCAATGCTTGTTTTTTCTGGACAGGCAAAAACTGCTCTGACAGTTCCTAACAGTGGTTTGAATTTGCGGATGCTGGGAATTCAGGAGATTAACATTGTCTCGGCGTTGAAAAATATAACAAAATATTCGGAGATGGTTATGAATGCCGGACAGATTAGATATTGTCTGGAAAAGGCTTACAGCATAGCGGTTTCAGGAAGACCGGGACCATGTTGGTTGGATATTCCTCTGGATATACAGGGGACGTATATAGAGACAGACGAACTGCGGGGATATACACCAAATGTAAATGAAAATATTTTGTGTGGAGATTCCCTGGAAAAGTCGGTTGAAATAACGGCGAAAAGAATTGCAGGGGCAAAACGTCCGGTGATCTATGCAGGGAATGGAATAAGGATTTCAGGAGCGGAAGCGTTGTTTAGAAAACTAACAGAAAAGGCGGGGGTTCCAGTCGTCACCTGTTGGGACAGTATAGACTTGATAGAAACAGAAAATGAGTATTATACAGGAAGAGGCGGTACGATGGGCGATCGTGCCGGAAATTTTGCTGTACAGAACAGCGATTTTCTGCTGTGTATCGGATCACGTTTGAATATTAATCAGGTGGGATATGATGTAAAGACATGGGCAAGGGAAGCTTTTGTTGTAGATGTGGACATTGATCAGGAGGAACTGAAAAAACCAACGATAAGAGTAGATTTACCAGTATGTGCGGACGCAGGGGAATTTATAAAAATATTTTTGAAGAAGTTGGAACCTGAGTTAAACACGCACTATGCGGAATGGGCTGTTCAGTGTCGGAAATGGAAAGAAAAATATCCGGTGGTTCGGGAGGAGCAGTATCAGGAGAAAGAGGCAGTAAATATATATGCATTTATGGATAAATTGAGCAGGATACTCCCGGAAAACTCCATTACGGTAGTTGCTAACGGGTCGGCAAGTGTGGTAGGAAGTCAGACTTATTACGTAAAGAAAGGCTGCCGGTTTATCATGAACTGCGGACTTTCTTCTATGGGGTATGATCTTCCGGCAGCGATTGGAGTTTGCATTGCATCAGGAAAGAAGAAGACTTTCTGCGTTGCCGGTGATGGAAGTATACAGATGAATCTACAGGAATTGCAGACGATTGTGACAAATCGGCTTCCTGTTAAAATTTTTGTGATAAACAATGGAGGCTATCATCAGATCAGACAGACGCAGAACAATGTATTTCATAATGGGTTAGTTGGAGTCGGGCCGGAAAGCGGAGATCTGGAGTTTCCGGATTTAAAAAAACTGGCGGTGGCGTACGGCATTCCATATTTCAGGATATGCAAAAATGAAGAATTGGAAGAGAGAATAGAAGAAGTACTGAACGCAGACTCGTTTTTGCTGTGCGAGGTGTTCTGTTCTACGACACAGATGTTTGAACCGAAGTCGGCTACGAAGAAACTGGAAGATGGTACGTTGATATCACCGCCGCTGGAGGATATGGCACCGTTTTTATCCAGGGAAGAATTGAAAAAGAATATGTATATTGATTGAAGTCTGGAATATATTTGAAGATACAGGGAGGAAGGAATGGATAAGTTAAAAGGGAAAACGGCATTGATTACAGGCGGAACGTCTGGAATTGGAGGGAGTATTGCTCTGATCTTTGCTGAGGAAGGGGCAGATGTTATTGTAATAGGGCGCGATGCGGAGAGGGGGAATTCGTTTGTAGCAGAAGCGGGAAAAAGAGGGTTACAGATTATTTATTATCAATGCGATGTGACGCAAAAAGAAGAGATTTGTTTATTACATAAAAAATTGTTAAGTCATAAGAAAAATATTAATATTCTTGTAAGCAATGCAGGAATGCTGAGAACAGGTGCATTGGATGAGATTAAAGACGAAGATTGGGATGCCGTATATGATGCAAATGTTAAAGCAGCGATGCACTTGTGTCAGGAATTTATTACTGAATTAAAAGAGCGTCATGGAGTGATACTGTTTAATGCTTCTATAAACGGACTTCACCAATATATCAAAGGAAAGAAGAGTTATATGTATGCCAGTTCTAAAGCAGCATTGATTCAATTTTCGCGATATATGGCAAAAAACTATGCACCGGATGTGAGAGTTAATTGTTTATGTCCAGGAATAACAGAAACAAATTTGTTTACAAATCGTGATTTTTCCAGATTTGAGAACTGTAATTTAATGGGAAGGATGGCGAAGCCGGAGGAAATAGCCAAGGTGGCTTTGTTTTTGGTATCCGATGATTCGTCGTTCATGACGGGCAGTATAGTGGTTGCTGATGGAGGAGAGATGATAAAATAGATGGAAATATTTTTCTTAGAATAGTTGAAAATATGCAGGAGGAAAAAGTAAAATGGTCAGAATGTGTCCTATATGTAATTCTTTAGAGAGCAGACATTTAAAACATATGGAAATGGAGATTTCTGATCGCGTGTGTTTGCCGAAAAGCTATGACATTGTTGCATGCAGTCAATGTGGGTTTACATATGCGAAACCAGAGGGGGGGGTGACGCAGGAAAATTATAATGAATATTATAGTAAGAGTAATGATTACAGTGATGAAAAAATAAGAGTTAAACTTAATAAGGAACTGGATTTTGCCAGGGTAAAAATAATTAAAAAGTATATTCCGTTGGATACTTTAATTCTGGATATTGGCTGTGGTAATGGAGACTTTCTTGCAGAATTGAAAGAAAATAATTACGAAAGATTAACAGGAATTGATCCGGGTGAAAATTCTGTAAAGGTGGTAAAAAAACGCGGTATTTATGCGCAGACGGGCAATATTTTTGACGCCGGATCAGAAAAGGAAAAATACGATCTTGTATGCTGCACGGCAGTATTAGAACACATATATGATTTGAAAGGATGCATAGAGAAACTGAAAAGGAGACTAAAGGGTCCAGGCTCCAGGATATTTGTGGACGTTCCGGGAATGGAAGGAATTAACGAATATCTGGCTATGCCGGCGGAACATTTTAACTGTGAACATATCAATTATTTCACTTTCCAATCTTTGGATAATCTGTTTTCTGTGAATGGATTTAAAAGAATCAGTGAAAAAGAAGATTACTATGTCTTTTTAAAGGAAAAGAGTGTTCCGACATTAAGTATTGGAGCTGTATATGAATGGATTGATACAATGCATGGAGATATAAAGAAAGATACGGAGAGCGAAAAGGCGATTTTGCAGTATTTTTCGGTAATTGAAAAGAAATTGGCGAATCAAAAGGAGATGTTGAAAGCAGTCCTGATGAAAGAAAAGAGAATTGTTGTATGGGGAGGAGGAAACTACGCTTTTCAGATGTTGTCATCGTTGCCTGAAATAAAGGAAAAAATAGATTATTTTATTGACAGCAATCATAATAAGATTGGCAGCAAAATTATAGGGAAAACAGTGAGAAGCATTGATGCGATACCGAAAGATGGAACTTTGGTTGTGATATGTTCTATGAATTATGCGGAAGAAATGGCAGCGGAGTGCGGGAAAAAAGCGGTACGTTACTATATTTATTAAAGGGAACCTGTGTGGTGAAAGGTAATTTGAATGAAAGCAGTCATTGTTACAGGAGCAACCTCCATGCTGGGGATTGCAACCATACAAAAATGTATAGAAAATAATGTCAGGGTCACAGCTTTGTCAAGGAGAAACAGTCGGCGAAAAAAGTATTTGCCGCAGTCTGCGCTTTTGTCACTAACAGAGTGTGATCTTAATGCGTTGAACGAAATAACTTTGCCAGAAGAAAACTATGATGTGTTCTATCATTTTGGTTGGGGCTTTACAGACAGGAGCACCAGAGATGATCCGGTCCTGCAAAGTAAAAATATAAAATACACGCTTGATGCAGTACAGATGGCACATAAGTATGGTTGTAAAAAATTTGTGGGGGCAGGGTCTCAGGCAGAATATGGATTTCATAATGAAATGATTACAGAAAATACGTCTGTGAGGCCGGAAGTATGCTATGGATATACAAAATACGCGGCGGGAAAGCTGGCAGAAAAGCTTTGTGATCGCTTGGGGATTATTTGCATATGGACAAGAACATTCAGCGTGTATGGAAAATATGATGGTGAGAATACAATGATATCCTATGCACTTCGACAATATAGAAAAGGACAATCTGCCAGTTTTTCTTCAGGGATGCAGATGTGGGATTTTCTTTTTGAGGAAGATGCGGGAGAATATTTTTATTTGTTAGGAGAAAAGACAGATAGAAGCATCGTAGTAAATGTAGCCTCGGGGAATGCGAAACTATTGCGAGAATACATAAAAGAAATGGCAGATGCGTTAAATGGAAAAAATGAAGGCAGGCCATTCCAGTATGAATTAGAGGAATCGACAAATATGTTCTTAAATGGTATTTATCCAAATGTAGACAGATTACGTGAAATAACAGGATATATACCACAGATTAATTTTGTTGAAGGGATAAAAAGAATTTGGGAATATGATCCTGGCTGAAATATTCCAATACTGCCAGCAGAATCAGAATATTAAGTATATATATCTTATTTTATAAATCATTGTATAGAATCGAGTGAAGAAAGGAATCACAGATCAGAATCATGGATGAAAATAAAAAGCAGATATTGAACATGATAGAAGCGGGAAATTATGAAAAGGCTGAAGAGTTTTTTCGGAAAAGTAAAGCAGAGAATAACTGGTATGATGATGTTGCGGCGATCCTGGATGCGACGATTGGAGAATATTACGAAGACCGTACGCGGGTATGGGAGGCGATTCGGAATGGTTTGATGCATAACTGCAGAAATTACGAACTGTATGTGATGTTGGGGAATTATTATCTGCCTGAAAATCCGAATCAGGCCTGGCTTTGCTATGAAAATGCATTGTTCTATTGCAATATAGAAGAGGATAAAACAGTTATCAGACAGTTGCAGCACCAGCTGGAAGAACAGTTTTCTGTTACTGTGAATAAAACTTCGATTGTAATTTTGTCGTATAATCTGTTGGAATATACAAGACTGTGTATAGACAGCATTCGTATGACAACGCCGGATTCTGCAAGGGAAATCATTGTGGTGGATAATGGTTCCCAGGATGGAAGCGTAGAATGGCTGAGAGGACAAAAGGATATTGTTCTGGTGGAAAATGAAAAGAACATGGGATTTCCAGCAGGATGTAATCAGGGGATTGTTGCTGGTTCGGAGGGGTCCGATGTTTTTTTACTGAACAACGATACGGTTTTGCCGGCAAATGCATTGTTCTGGCTGCGGATGGGGCTGTATGAACAGGATGCAATTGGAACAGTTGGAAGTGTGACAAATTATGCCCATAATCAAACCGTAGTTGACGGAGTAAATGATGCAGATGAATTACTTGCTTTTGGAGAGAAGACAAATATTCCGATGAAATATCCTTATGAGGACAGGCTGTATCTGATTGGCTTTGCGCTTTTGATCAGACGCTCTGTGATAAAAAAAGCAGGAATGTTGGATGAGCGTTTTTCTCCGGGAAATTCCGAGGATCTGGATTATGGCCTTCGGGTTTTGATGTCCGGTTATCGGAATGTTTTATGTAAAAACAGTTTTATTGTTCATTTTGGGAGTAAATCTTTTGGAAAAGATCTGGAGAAATATGCAGTTGCTGTACATGATAATTTTCAGAAATTAAATGAAAAATGGGGATTTGATGTAGGATATTATTCATTTTGGCGGGAAGAATTGATCAGCCTGATTGAAGAGCCGATGGAGAAAAACATGCGTCTTTTGGATATTGGCTGTGGCTGCGGCGCTTTGATGGCGCGGGTCAGAAGTGTCTATCCTAATATGGAGGTATATGGCGTGGAAATGGTTCCGGAAGTGGCAAGGTTTGCTTCCTGCATGGGAACGGTTTTATGCGGGGATGTGGAAGCGTTGAATTTTCCATGGGAAGAAGATTTTTTTGATTATATTGTCATGGGAGATGTACTGGAACATTTGATGACTCCGGAAAAGCTGCTGATGAGACTTCGGAAACATCTGAAGACGGATGGCCATATTATTGTAAGTATACCTAATATGAAGCATTATTCAGTGATGATTCCTCTGCTGAAGAGCGATGAGTTTTCATACAGTGATGCGGGTATACTGGACAAAACACATGTGAAGATGTATACTGGTGTAGAAATTCAGAAGTTATTACTACGTTGCGGCTACAAGATTGAATGCCTCAATTATACAATGGTGGGAAAACCTGATGAAAAGGAAGATGCGATCATTGATCTGTTGAATTCTCTTATGGAGATACCTTCCAGGGAATCGTTTCTGGCATATCAGTATATTCTGAAGGCATCAAAATAAGAGGATTTCTTCGATTACACTCTGTATTGGTCAGGAAGGAGATGTCTGAAATTTTGAATGAACGCCAGATTGCTTTTATTACATGCGTGAACGACGAAGAGGAATATGCCGAATGCAGATATTATCTGGACAGGTTGTATGTTCCGAAAGGATACAGCAGGGACATCATCAGTATACGGGAGGCGCCGTCTATGACAGCCGGTTATAATGCCGGTATGAAGAGCTCAGACGCAAAATACAAGGTGTACCTGCATCAGGATGTTTTTGTGAAAAATGTTACTTTTATTGAGGATTTGTTGTCTGTATTTGCGTGTGATGAACGGATTGGTCTGCTTGGCGTAATTGGAAAAAGAAATACAGGGACGAAAATTGCAGAGCTTACTTTGTGGGACTCTGGAAAGATCGATGATAATATCAGATCGCTGAGTTTTGACATTCCATCCAGGGAAAAAAACTTTGAAGAGGTAAAGACCCTGGATGGGCTTTTGCTGGCAACACAATATGATCTTCCATGGAGGGAGGATATTTTCGACGGTTGGGATTTTTATGATCTTTCGCAGTGTATGGAATTTATAAAAGCAGGTTACAAAGTTGCTGTTCCCTAGCAGGAGGAAGCCTGGTGTTATCATGATGCGCTGTGCGCCAGTCTGACGGCATATTCCAGATATTACAGACTGTTTTCAAAAGAGTATACCGGAATGAACGGCTTTGTGTCTCGGGAAAATGAGATAGACTGGCAGATCTATGAGAGAGAGGATGAGCAGGCACATATAAGAGAAATGCTGGGAAAGAGAATGGAAGAACTTTTTACCTTTGGGAAAAAAGAAGAACTGAGAAATCTGTTTCGGGAGTGGGGGGTTCAGAATGAATTATGTTTGGGAGAGTATTGTTCCATAATTTCCATAGATCTGATGGAAGAAGAAAAACGGTCAGAACCGTGTTTTTGGGTTGATGGTATGTCGGCAGCGCAGTTATTGTACAAACTGCGGTCTTTGAAATACGCATTAAAAAGAATAGAATATGGGGCGGATGTTCTGGAAAAAGAATGGATACAGGAAAATTTCTCAAAATATGCAGTATGGGATGTTTGCGGGCGTTATGTTATGTATAAAGACAGGGTCTGCAAGTCGTTAGGAAAATTTTATGAAGACAGATGAGAAAAAGATCGTTTTTATTATATGTGTGAATGATGAAGAAGAGTACACTGAATGCAGATATTACCTAAATGATTTGCGCGTCCCGGAAGGATATACGGTAGACGTGTTAAAAATAGAAGGCGCGCCGTCTATGGCGGCAGGTTATAACGTCGGAATGAAAAATTCGGATGCAAAATATAAAGTGTATATGCACCAGGATGTTTTTATCATAAATGAAAATTTCATAGAAGATATACTGAAGATATTTGCCGGTGACAGGCAGATCGGACTTTTGGGTATGGTTGGGAACAGGGATATTGGAACAACAGCGTTTGATGTTCAGATATGGGATTTGGGGGCGATTATTGACTGTAGAATGCCATGGAAAAGTCCGATTTCTTCCAAAGAAGAGATTGTCTCAGAAGCACAGGCGGTGGATGGACTTTTAATTGCAACGCAATATGATTTGCCGTGGAGAGAAGATATTTTTGACGGATGGCATTTCTATGATATTTCTCAGTGTATGGAATTTAAAAAAGCAGGATATAAGGTCGCTGTTCCATGGCAGGAAAATCCATGGTGTGATCATGATAATTTGCCTTGCGGTATAATCGCATATTATGATTATTATGAATTGTTCGTTGATGAATATGCTGAATTGACGGAAATTCCGAAAAAAAGAGGCGATAAATTACCTTCCTATAAAAAAGAAAAGGAATATATGTTGTTGTTGGAAACAATAAAAAATGAATTGGAACAGCTTATCACACTGGGGACGTTGGAAGCCAGAATACAGCTGCGGAATCTGTTTCGGGATTTTAACATACAGGGAACATTTGAATTGATGGAATATGAGTCGATTGCCTGTATTGATGAAACAGAAGAGTGCAGCCAGTCAGAACTAAAATTATGGGATGAGGGCATGTCGGCAGCTCAATTGGTATTGAAGTGGCGTGCTTTGAAATATGCTTTAAAAAGAATAGCGTATAAAGAGGATAATTGTCTGATGAGAAATTGGGTGTGGAAGAATTATTCCCGGTATGCTGTTGAAGATATAAGTTTCCGTTATAGTTTGGCGCTGGATAGGGTCTTGAGGTAAATTTACGTACGTTTTACAGGCTGGGATTATCTTAATAAAAAAGAAACATGGATGGAAGAAGAAAAGAAGGGAAAATTTGCCGGAACCATGGACGATAAGAAAGTGGAAATACAGAACTTCATAGTAAATCAGGATTATGAAAAGGCAGATAAGCTATTGATGCAATATAGAGACCAATTCGGATGGTACGATGATACAGCAGCAATACTGGATGCCGCTATTGGAGAATATTATGGAGACCGGATACGTGTATGGAGAGCAATAAGACAAGGACTGATGCACAACTGCAGGAATTATGAACTGTACATAATGCTGGGAAATTATTATCTTCCAGAGAATCCAAATCAGTCTTTTCTATGTTATGAAAACGCACTGTTTTACTGCGATATTTCGGAAGATAAAAAAGCAATAGAAGAATTATTACTTCAGATAAAAGAACATTATAATATTTGTGTAAATAAAACTGCTATTGTCATTTTGTCCTATAATCTGTTGGAATATACCAAATTGTGTATAAACAGTATTCGCATGACAACGCCGGAGTACGCAAGGGAAATTGTTGTGGTAGATAATGGATCCAGGGATGGCAGTGTGGAATGGCTGAGAGAACAAAATGA
>CANOBT010000083.1 GCA_947564305.1 uncultured Lachnospiraceae bacterium
AAAAAGAGGGGCTGCTTCAGGACTTGGAGCATGTTGCAGATTTGAAATTGACAAATCGCCTTTCCTAATATTAACATTAGAATTATTTGTTTTACTTATTATATATTGAGAACTATAATAAGGTCAAGAAAAATAAATAGATTCAGATGCAATAAAACAAGCAGGAGGTAAAGATAAATGTCATATGAGAATGTAAAAGAATATTTTAGCCAGGCAGGCCTGGGAGACAGAGTCGTTGTAAGGGAACATATCGGAGATACTGTGGAGCACGCGGCACAGGCGATCGGATGTAAACCGGAACATATTGTGAAGACCATGTCTTTTTTATTGAATGGAAATCCGGCATTGATCTGTATGGCCGGTGACGCAAAAGTCAATAACACGAAATACAAAGCCTGCTTTCATCAAAAGGCGGTTATGATTCCGGGAGAACAGGTGGAGGAATTGATCGGACATGTACCCGGGGCAGTATGCCCGTTTGCAATCCATGAGGGAGTAAAGGTCTATCTTGATGTTTCCTTAAAACGTTTTTCTACCGTATACACAGCGGGCGGAAGTCTGAACAGTACTGTAAAGCTGACGCTGGAAGAGTTGGAAAAGTATGCAATGCCGGAATCCTGGATTGATGTCTGTAAGGGCTGGTTTGTAAACGGAGAACAATAGAAGTAAAAAGAGAATAGAAACAGAAAAATAGAAACGAAGACAGAAAGGCGGATGATTCATATGAAAGCAGAAAAAGATCTTATCAGACAGGCATATTCCCCGGAAGAATTTCAAAAGAATGCTCCCAAATTGATGAACATGATTTCCAGAGAGTTAGAAACCTCTCTGACAAAGGAAGTACCGAAAACCATTGACTGGCATTTACCGCAGGAACAGCTGCGCTTTTGGCAGGAGGATTTTTCAGACTCCGTTCCGACGAATCTTCCGGCCCTTATGGAAGAAGTAATGTCCCATTCCATCAATTTCCACAGCAAAGGCTATGTAGGGCATCAAGTGGCTGTTACGCTGCCGGTTACTGCATTGACTTCAGCTATGATGGCCTATATGAATAACTGTACGACAGTCTATGAGCTGGGAATGGCAGGAAATGCCATGGAAAAGGTGGTGATTACCCATTTGGCTGAGAAATTTGGCTATCACAAAGGAGCCACCGGTTTCGTGGCTTCCGGTGGTTCCATGGGAAATCTGACAGCGCTTGTAACGGCGCGTACCTCTTCCGGGATTGAAGAGAAGGACTATCACAGGCTTGCAATCATGGTATCTGAGGAAGCGCATTATAGTGTGGAACGTGCGGCAAAGATCATGGGAATCCGAAGCGAAAATATAATTAAGATACCAGCTGGGGATGACTTTGGCATCCGGTCAGAGCTATTGGAGAGTACCTATCAGAAAGCAGTATCAGAAGAAAAGATTGTTTTCTGTGTTGTCGGGTGTGCCTGCACTACTTCCATAGGAGCCTTTGACGATTTAGAAGCAATTGCGGATTTTGCCGAAGAGCATCAGTTATGGTTCCATGTGGACGGTGCCCATGGAGGAGCGGTGGTCTTTTCAGAAAAATATAAGCATCTGATCAAAGGAATTGAGCGGTCTGATTCTTTGATTATTGATTTTCATAAAATGATGATGACACCGCCTTTATCCACTGCGATTATTTATAATGCAGGTAACAGAAAGGTGAATGAGTTTTCTCCAAAGGCAGCTTATTTGTGGCAGGATCAGCTTTCAGAAGAATGGTGGAATTCAGCGAAGCATACACTGGAATGCACGAAGCCGATTACGATTCTACATACTTATGCGATCATGCGTCTCTATGGGGATGAGATTTATCAGCAGAATGTAGATATCCTTTTTGATATGGGAAAACAGTTTGCGGAAATGATAAAGGCTGAGAAGAATATGGAACTGGCTATGGAGCCGAAGAGCAATATTGTATGCTTCCGGTATATGGCAGAAGGCATAAACGCTGATGAAGTGAATAAAAAGATTGCGGAAAGGCTTCTGGAAGATGGCTCCTATTATGTGGTAAGCACAACGATCCGTGGGAAGTTTTATCTGCGTATTACAATCATGAATCCATTTACAGACATAGCATGTTTAGAGAAATTAATTACCAAGATCAAAGAGATTGCAGAAGAGCAGGGATAATGATAGAAGCAAAAGAAAAAGCGCTTACCAAGCGTGATGTTATTGTATCTGGATTTGCATTGTTTGCGATGTTTTTTGGGGCGGGAAATTTGATATTTCCACCATATCTGGGGCTGCAGGGTGGTACATCGTGGAAAACAGGTTTTCTCTGTTTCGTTTTTGTGGAGGTTATTCTGTCTTGTACAGGTATTTATGCAATGATAAATGCTGGGGGAAGTATAGCTGCTATGCAGGATTCAGTAGGAAAGACACCGGGATTTTTGCTCAATACGTCAGCTATTTTATGTACCGGAGCCTTTATTGCACCGCCGAGGACTGCAGCCACTACTTATGAAATGGCAGTAGTACCACTTACTGATAAAGTTGGACTGTTTCCATTTTCAATTGCTTTTTTTACGGTTGTGTTTGTCTTAACAATCAGGCCGACACAAATAGTGGATATTATAGGTGGATTTTTGACTCCCGTTTTAATTTTAGGAATTATAGTTTTGATTTTGGCAGGGCTTTTGTATCCGATCGGAGAGATTGCTCCTGCCATCTCTAAGCATATAGCGCAGGATGGACTTGTAGCTGGATATCAGGCAATGGATATTATTTCTGTAGCTGGTTTTACAATTGTCGTGCAGGATAATCTTGTAAAAATAGGCTGCCATACCAGGCAGAGGCAAGCACAAGCTGCTGTTTCTATCAGTTGTATTGCAGGAATCCTGCTTTCTCTGATTTATGGCGGGCTGACTTATTTAGGGGCAACTACAAGTTCAGGCTTAGGATCGGGTTTAGAAGAGGCAGAATTGATAATAGCGATTACGGAACATTTATTGGGGAAAAGTGGTGTAGTCGTACTTGGGATTATTGTTGGATTTGCATGTCTTACGACTGCAATTGGTTTATTTGGGGCAACTGCTTCATACTTTGAAAGTATTACGGATGGAAAAATACCATATAAGACAGGAATTATTATACTGACAATAATAGGGATATCAATCTGCAACTTAGGGTTATCCACTATTATTTTAGTGGCTACTCCGGTTTTATCAATCATCAGTCCTCCTTTTATGACAACGGTTGTTCTGCTGCTGTTCCGCAAGAGCATTCAAAATAATAATATTTATAAAGGTGCGGCATTTGGAGCAGTCGTCTCCAGTTTGCTTATTACGGGATATGCTTATGTAGATTTTTTAGGTTTTGCTAAGAATCTGCCATTTTATGATTTGGGATTTGGCTGGCTGCTTCCTGCCATATTGGGAGGAATATGCGGAAAATGTATGAAGCAGGAGTGAAGGGGATAGGGAATCTATGGAAAAATCACACCCAGAGTATGGACAGCGAGTTGTAAAGGACAAACAAGAGGTAGTTGACTGCATACGGCAATTTAATTGGTTTTATACTGTATTGCTTGCTTTTTTAAATCAAAATTATCTTGGGATTGGATATTCGGTTACGGAAATTAGAATTTTATATGAGATTAGCCAACAGGAAGGAGTTTCGGCAAAACAGCTTTGCGATTTTTTAAAATTAGATAAAAGTTATATGAGCAGGATAATACATTCTTTAGAACATAATGGAATCATTTGCAGAAAAGTATCTGCAAGCGATAAACGAGCAAACGATGTTTTTCTTACAGATAAGGGAAGAGAAGAGGTTACAGATCTAATTGAAATAACAAATCAGAACATCTATCAATTGATAGATACATTTGATACGGATGTATGCGAACAAATATGTAATGCTATGGAATTGATTTTTAATCAATTTTCAGAGATTATAAGAGGGAAAACGTGGTGAATAAGAAAAAGCACTTTGTTTAGGAAGTGCTTTTTCTTATATGAGAGGAATCAGGTTGCTTAATTATTTCAAGAATATGTTGCGATGCAGGAAGCGCCTTTCGCTTGCTTTAATTTTCAAGTTTCATTAATTCCAACGTGAACTGTAGAAGTGTGCGCTCAATACCATCATTCAGGTTGATTGGAAATAGTTCTTTGAGTTTGTTCATCCGATAGAAAAAGGTATTCTTATGGATGCCCAGATTCTGTGCGCATACGGCAGGGTTATCAATATGTGTCAGATATTCCTTTAAAGTATCCAGATATTTTGTATGGTTTGTCTGGTCATAATCCTTGAGTGATATGATGAGTGGATGATAGAAATCTTTCAGATCATGGGATTCGGATATGATTTTTGCAATATGAAAGAGATAGTGGTCAGCATAAAAACAGATTGGGGAATCTTTCATAATCAGATTTTTAAACTCTCTCATAGCCAGTGTTTGATAGTAATATTTTTTGACATCTATCAATTCGGAAAACGGATTACTTATAATCCCATACATGTTATTGCGTTTCATCTGGTCGGCAAGCGGGCTGCCCGGAAGAAACATATTGATGGATTCCGTGTCATTCATAATGAGAAATATCAAATGCGAATCTTTGATGACCCAATGGCTGTTCGGAACCAGTTTTTGGGCCTGGATAGAAAAAATCTCGGCTTTCTGACGAAAATTTTTTTGCTCTGCCGGAAAAACTGTGAAAATATAAAGATATTTTGAATTTTTCCAGTTCAACATGCGCGCCCGTTGTTCGATAATTTTAGGATTTGCGAATTTTTGTTCTAGTAATTCTGACAAGAAGATGCTGTGCATCATCCCATGAGTGGGAGAATAAAAATTCTTCTTTTGCATTTCCCAGGATATCAGTTGTCTTAAAAAATTAATCGTTTCAAAATCATAATGTGTAAATGTGTGGTCGCATTCTAACATTCCAATTTCTGCAACTTCAATATCGTGGACATATACCAGTGCATCCAGCCAGCAATAATCAGTATCAGAAGCTTTGCCGTAATGGGTCTTCGTGGGAGACTGGCGAAGCTGTTCGTAGATTTTGTCTCTTTTCATTCGTTCCAGATTGTGTTCTGTTAAGTATCCTTGATTCATCTGTTTTTTCAGATCGAAAACATCGTCTCCCGGAATATCCCGATACATGGCGAGGATTCGGTAGCTATTGTCCATGACGATGATAGGAGAGTGAGTGATTTGGCAGGCCTCATCGATAAGATACTGAAGTCCCCGGTTGGAATTTGAGGCTGACACAAGGCGGTTGATTTGGCTGGTATAGCGAGTTTCGGCAAGAAAAAAATCTGCTACAGTATCAAAAACAAGACGGATAGAATCTTCCCATACAACAAAAATAAAATTGGAATGAGGATAAAGCGTATGGAAATCAACAGGCGATTTTTCATCGGGTGTTTTTTTAACGCATAAAAAATTCAATGAGAGGTCAGAGTGCTTGTGCGGCAGCTCGGAAAGACGTCCGATGTACAAGATATGGCTGTCGTAGGAAGAGTCTTGAAAAAATGGTTTAAAGGTGTAGAGGTCTTCCTCCGGTGACATCAGAAGATTTTCGTAAATAGGCATATTTTTCAGGTTTTCTATAAAGTCTAAGACTTTCATCGTTCAGTCATTCCTTTCCTATAGTCTGAATGCAGACGAGTGGGATTTTCAGTTTCATTTTATACTGCATAATATGAATTTACAAATCAGAAACGGTCATTGAGTTGCAACACAATTAAGAGCCGAAATATCATATCGAATTTAGGGTGGGTTACATTGTGGCTTTTAGGACTATTATATATAATAACTTTTGAAAAAAGAATTGTTAATGTACGTTATGCACAAAAAATGGTTAACCTTTTTGGATAGATTATACAAAATAAGATGTGTTGGAACATAAAAGAGGAGTTTGTGCGGGATACGAGGGAGTGAGTGGATATGGAGAAAAAAAAACAGAGTACTCAGGTTGCTCTGGGAGTAGGATTTGTATGGTTTACCAGTCAATTTGGCGGCGGTTTTGCGTCGGGTACGCAGCTTTACCAGTATTTTATTAATTTCGGTATCTGGTGTCTGGTTACTCCGGCGCTTGCACAGATATTTCAGGCATTCTTCCAGTGGTATGCCCTACGTTTTGCCTATGAGAACAAAACAGCAAATTATCGTGATTTTTGTGATAAATTCTATGGAAGATTCCACATGATATTTTCTAATTTATATGAAGTAGTGTATTTTATGCTGATTCTTTTAGCACCGTCCATTGCATTTGCGACGGGAGGCTCTACGCTTCATGAATTGATAGGAATTCCTTACATTATCTGTACTTTGATAGTAGGTGTATTCATTTTTTGTGTGTCTTTATGTAATACGGATATGATCCGTAAGGCGGCAACCATTGTATCTTATGTATTAATTATCGGAGTCATGTGTGTATTTATTCCCAATATTTTTGCTCAGTGGGGAGATATTTGTCATGCTGTTTCGGAGATGGGTTCCGGAACAATGCCGGTAGGTTCTGCAGAAAGCGGTTCATTTGGAAGCGCACTCTGGTTCTGTATTTTATATGGGGCTTACCATATTGCTTCCATTGGTCTGTATGTACAGCATGCACAGAAATTTACAAGCAAAAAACAGTGTGTAACCAGTATGGTTTATGGATTCATTATCAACGCCGTGATTATTACTCTGGTTGGAGTCGGTCTTCTGGCCGTATCTATGAATCCAAAGCTTACGGATTACTCGGTGTACACACTTTTGTTTGCGCAGTGTGGTGTTGCCGCGGATATTCTGGCGCCTGTGGTATCGTTCTTGATCATAATCGGCTCGGTTTTCTCCGGTGTCAATATGATTACGGGTTTTGTCAACCGTGTGGTGACAGGTCTGGAGAAAAAGGAGAAGCCGGAAACGGCGGCAAAAAAACATCGTATGCGTATGATTATAACCGCACTGATCTGTACGGTTGCTACCTTCTCCATTGCCCAGTTTGGTTTACTGCCGCTTGTGAAGAAAGGATATAGTTATCTAGGGATTGCCTGCATTGTGGTCATTGTGATTCCGTTTTTAATTCGTATGGCATTAGAATTGGCCGGAAAAGTAAGCAATCGGGTACAGGATTAGTATAGTAGGAAAGCGTTCAAGCCTGTTCTTATACAGAGACAGGTTTTGTTTCAAAAAATAAAAAGAATATGGAGGTATGATTCATGAGCATCAAGCAGGAAATTTTTGAAAAACTTGTAGAACGCGCAGCGCCATTATTTGGCAAGACAAAAGAGGAGCTTACAGAAGCAACTCGTTTTGCAGAGGATTGTAATGCAAAATCAACACATTTTTCTCAGATTACAACCTATCTGGAAGATGAGTTTGACACGGAGATTCCTTATATGTCTTTCCGCCGTCAGAAAACCATCGGTGACGCTGTCAGGTATGTACTGACAGAATGCCTTGAAGAAGTATGGGATGAGGATGCAAAAGAGGAAATAAAGACGCCGGAACCTACAACGGTCTCCAAGGACAACCTGTCTCCACAGCAGACAGAAGTGCCATCCACGGCAGAGCAGGAAGCAGAAGCAAAATCTGACCATGATGACGAGTTGGCAGCCCGTGAGCGATTTACCTTAAAAGAAACCTTCCAGGGAGAAGAGTTGGAAGCCATTTATATGGTGGCAAGAAAGCCAGTGTCTGTTGATCCAAGCGTAGACCTTGCAAGCTCCGACGACCCGATGGCGCGTATGGGGCAGGGTTTTTGCCCGGCATTTAACCAGCGTATCTATGAGGCGGCTCCGGGAATCCTGTGCGAACAGGATGTACCTGTAAAAATGAGGGACGGAGTCACGATTTATGTAGATATCTTCCGTCCAAAAGACGAAAGTCAGAAATATCCGGTGATTGTTTCCTGGTCTTGGTTCGGCAAACGCCCCGGAGAGGGTATGAGTGAGTGGCAGATCATGGGAGTTCCCCCGCACACGGTATCGAAACTCGCAAAATTCGAGTCGCCGGACCCGATGTACTGGTGCTATCAGGGATATGCAGTTGCGAATGTAGATGTCCGCGGCGCGGGACACTCCGAAGGGAATGTTCACATGTTTACCCATCAGGACAGAGAAGACGGATATGATTTCGTAGAATGGGTTGCCACACAGCATTGGTGTAACGGAAACGTAGGCATGTCCGGAAATTCCGGTGTGGCTATGCATCAGTGGGGGATTGCTGCCATGCAGCCACCGCATTTAAAATGTATCGCACCTTGGGAATGTACAACAGATTTGTATAGAGAGTCTTTCTATGAGGGCGGTGTTCCGGCGCTTTCCTTTAATAAGTTCATTTCTGCACAGGTAACAGGAACCGGCGGCGTGGACAGTCAGGTGGATATGGCTGTGAAATATCCGTTGATGAACGGATACTGGGAAGATAAACGACCGGACTTTTCCAAGGTAGAGATACCGGTATACCAGACCGCAGGGTTCTCACATTTTCATCTGCGGGGCTCCTTCCAGGCATTTAGAAAGGCAAAGACGAAGAGAAAATGGCTGAGGGCACATCGTGATTTTGAGTGGCCGGATACATATACACCGGAGAATTTAGAAGATCTGAAGCGTTTCTATGACCGGTATCTGAAAGGAATCCACAATGGATGGGAGATGACGCCAAAGATTAGGATCGATGTCATGGATGCTTATGATTGTGACTATCAGACACGCCGTGCCGAAAATGAATTCCCTCTTAAGAGAACCGAGTACAAGAAATATTATCTGGATGCGTCAGATGCAGAGAATCTGACGATGCGGGATACTCCGATAGCTGCAGAAGCTTCCGTTGCTTATGATGGGAATACGGAACAGATAGAATTTGATATGGTTTTCCAGGAAGATACGGAACTGACAGGATATATGTATCTTCATCTGTATGTGGCCGCAGAAGCTTACAATGATATGGATATGTTTATCAATATCCAGAAAGCAGATGCAGACGGTAACTGGATTCCGTGGTACACGCTGAATGAGCCGCATCCGGGAGCATGGGGCAAATGTAGGATTTCACACAGGGAGATCGATCCGAAGGAATCCCAGGTGGTGAAAGGAACAATGGTCCAGCCGGTAATGGCGCACAGAAGAGAGTTGAAGGTTCAGCCAGGTGAGATTGTACCAGTAGATATTGAGATTGTTCCGTCTTCCAGGATTTGGCATAAAGGTGAAAAGCTCCGTGTCCAGATTGCAGGACGCTATATCCGGGAAGGATGGTTTGAACCGCTTGCCTGGGATACAGATAATCATGGCCGCCAGATCATTTATACCGGAGGTCAGTACGAGTCCTTTATCCAGGTTCCGGTAATCCCGCCAAAATATAAGGCTGGAGACTATGTATACCGTTAAAAAGTCAATGTTCAGGACAGTTGGCCGTTTTTCAAATGACTGCTGTCTGCATACCAAAGTATGCGGGGAAATGCGCCAACGACGCATTTTCTGCATCGTCAGCAAAAAGAGACAACGCTGTGTATATCAGGCGAGTTGGATAGGATGGAAATATGATTGCAGGAATCGGAACAGATATTTTGAACATGAAGGATCTCTCAAGCGAATATCTGAAAGATGGAGATCCCTTTCTGCGGAAAACCTATTCCGAAAAAGAGATTCGGGCAGCGGGCAAAAGGGAGATTCCCTTTTACTATTATGCTACCCGGTTTGCAGGGAAAGAGGCGGTATTTAAGTCTCTTGGAATCTCTTCGGAACATATCCGGATGTCAGAAATAGAGATTCTGAACGATGAAAATGGAGTTCCGCATGTAACACTTTATGGAGCGCTTAAGGAAAAGGCATCGGAAAAAGGGATTACCGGCATTCATATTTCCCTTTCTTATGAAAAAGAATATGCCACTGCAATGGCAATAGCAGAATGCAGATAAAAATCAAAAGGAGGGAAAGCACAAAGATGACACTTATTGAAACTTTGGTTGAAAAAGCCAAACAAAGCCCGAAAAGGATTGCACTGCCGGAATGTGAAGCAGAAAAGACATTACTGGCGGCAAGGCAGGTACTGGATTCAGGTATTGGATTTCCCGTATTGGTCAATGATCCGGCGGTGATTAAGGAGACGGCACAGAAGGCGGGGGTTTCTCTGGTGGGCATGGAGATTGTAGACATTACGGATGAAGCCTTAAGAGACTCTATTGTGGCTCGTTATATGTCCTACCCGAAATTAATGCTTTCCGAAAAAGGCTCGAAAAGGAAAATGAAAAATCCCATGTATTATGCCATGATCTTAGAGGCAGTCGGTGATGTTGACGGAACATTCTGCGGGCACGTGAACACGACGGGAGATGTACTTCTCTGTGCCCAACAATGCATTGGAATGCAGGATGGAGTAGATGTTCCTTCGATTTTTGCGTTGACAGAAATCCCTGGATTTGAGGGGCCACAAGGAAACCTGATCGCATTGGCAGACTGCGGCCTGAACCCAGAGCCCGCTGCGGATGAACTAGCATCCATCGCCATTGCGTCTTGTGATAACATTCGTGCATTGATGGGATGGGAGCCAAGATGTGCGTTCTTAAGCTTTTCTACATGTGGTTCAGGTACGGCCACCAGTGTGGATAAGATTTTAGATGCAATCCGGATTGCAAAGGAACGCAGGCCGGAACTGAAAATTGATGGGGAGTTTCAGTTAGATTCCGCTATCAATCCGGCAGTAGCAGCGAAAAAGGTGCCTCGTTCGAGTGAGGTGGCTGGAAAAGCAAATATTCTGATATTTCCAGAACTAAATGCGGCAAATATCGGGATCAAGATGATTCAACTCTTTGCAAAAGGAAGAGGTTACGGACATACTTTAAGTGGGTTTGCAAAACCGGTGGCGGATTCTTCCAGAGGTGCAACCGTAGAAGAAATTGTCGGTGATATTGCAATGGTGATCATTGCGGCAGCAAATGCCTGACTGGCAGAGAGGAAAAGAAAGATGGGATATAAAATATTTACATTAAGTCCGGGCTCCACGTCTACAAAGTTGGCAGTATTTGACGGAGAGGAGCGTTTGTTTAAGGCGAACGTACAGCATGACCCGGTAAAGTTAAAAACATTTGGACACGTCAGTGAGCAGAAGCCATACCGTGTCGAGACAATCCTGAATGAATTAAAAGACAACCAGATCGATCTCAAAGAGATGGATGCTTTTGCTGCATATTCCGGTGGATTGGTGTCTACGCCGGGCGGCATCTTTCCGGTGAATGAAAAGATCCTTGAGGACTGTACATCCGGCCGTCTGATGGAGCACCCAGCAATATTGGGAGCACAAATCATAGACGCATTTGCAAAAGAAACCGGGAAACCGGCCTATCTGGTCAATCCACCGGATGTGGACGAATTTGAAGATGTGGCTAGGGTTACAGGAATAAAAGGCATTTACAGGGAGTCACATGTACATGTATTGAATCAGAAGGAAGTAGCAATCCGTGCCGCAAAGGAACTTGGAAAAGCTTATGAGGAATGCAATTTTGTAGTGTGTCATGTAGGCGGAGGGCTTTCGATTACGGCACAGAAACATGGGAAGATCGTGGACGGGAATGATGTACTGAACGGCGAAGGCCCTATGGCTCCTAATCGTTCTGGCTATGTTCCGCTGATGCCCCTTGTGAAGATGTGCTACAGCGGCAATTACACCTTACAGCAGATGAAGGAAAAAATCAGTAAGACAGGTGGGCTTGTATCACTTCTTGGAACGGACAACATGCTAGAAATTAAAGAAAGAATCAGCCAAGGAGATCAATGGGCAGCGCTTGTCTATGAGAATTTTGCATATCAGCTTGCAAAATATATCGGTTCTTATGCCTGTGTTTTAGAGGGCAGGGTGGATGCGGTGGTCATGACAGGCGGTGTATCCAATGATACGGATTTTATTGCCAATGTAAAGAAATATGCCGGATTTATTGCTCCCTTTATCGTATACGGCGGTGATTTTGAGATGGAGGCACTTGCATCAGGAGCGGTCCGTGCCCTTGAGGGCATAGAGGAACTGAAAGAATATACGGGGGTTCCGGTATGGAGCGGATTTGACTTCGAGTACGGCCAGGCAGATTAAAGGGAAACGTCAGGGAAGGAAAAACACAGTATGAGAAAAAGAGTGCGGCTTTGCCCGGAAATTACAGATCAGGGATTGAGAAGTTTTTTGGATATGGTTCCGGCAATCCGAGATTATAATACGGAACTGGTTATGGAGCAGCGTCGTATGGGAGAAAATCATACCATTACTTTAGAGGGGCGGGAAATCACCATATCCTTTCATAAGGCAGGAGAAGGAGAACGGCCGGTATTGTTTGAATTTCACGGCGGCGGATTTGTTCTGGGCAATGCGGAAAAAGACGATGCAATCTGTAGCGAAATTAACAGGACACTGGATATTCATGTGATTGGCGTGAATTACCGTCTGGCGCCGGAACATCCTTATCCGGCAGCTTTTGATGATGCCTATGACATCATTTGTTATTTTAAAAACCATGCAGAAGAGTATGGGATTGATCCGAAGAAAATGGCAGTTATGGGATATTCCAGCGGAGCAACGCTTTCGGCGGCGGTGGCGATGCGCTGTCACAAAGAGGGGGACTTCTCTCTTTGTGCGCAGATACTGCATTACCCTTATCTGGATGCGATTCATATGCCGCTGGAGAAAACACATTATGACTGTGATATGGATCCGGAAGTGATGCGGGCATTTACCTTGCTTTATTCCAGGGAAGAAGAACGGACGAATCCTTATGTCTCTCCAATCTGTGCATCCAGTGAAGAGCTGAAAGGTATCGCACCTGCATGTATCCTTCCGGCACAGAAGGACGCCCTGAAAGAAGAAGGACTTATATATGCAGAGAATCTCAAAAAAGCAGGAGTTCCTACCTATTGCCATGTGATACCGGAAGTGCATCATGGATATCTGGAGGATGCTGGAAATGAGCATGTTTATGAGATGACGGCAGAAGATACAAAGAAGCTCCACAGTCCTTACTTCCGGGCGTGGGCAAAGGCGGCAATGGGAATCACCTGTACATTTCTGGCGAAACAATTTGGAGGAGAAACCGCGGATGACGAAAGAGCAGTTTTTTAAATGGAATATCATTACGAATGTGTGTATGGCCCTTTCGATCAACACGGCGGCTACCATTCTTGCCGGAGGAGACACAGCTGCCGGGTGGGTAACTGGCTGTTGCTGTGCGTTTACGATCAATACCGTGGCGGCAATCCTGATCCCGGTCGGGAGGATTGGTAAATGGTTTGCGGAAAGTATATGCAAGTCCAGTCCAGGTAAAATGATGGAGTTTGTGGCACGAAACTTTATCATCAATGCGATTTATGTAACGATTGTGAGCTTTTGCATGGCGTTGCTCCATGTGGGATTTGTCCCGGGAATATTGGGAATCTGGATGGAAACCTATGTTCAGCTCCATATAGTAGGTCTCTTGACCAGTTTGCTCATTGAAAAACCAGTGGCCTGGTTTGTATTAAAGCTATAAGACTGTAAATGGAAAAATATCTGAAAGGAAAAGAAAGGGATAAAAATTATGAAGACGATAGAAGCAGATGTAGTGGTAATCGGTGCAGGCCCATCCGGATTATCTGCGGCTGCGCAGGCTGCAGAGAATGGAATGGACGTTGTAGTATTTGAGAAAGCTGCTGTTGTCGGCGGCGCTGCCAATATGGGAATGGGGCCGTTTGGCATTGGGACAAAACAGCAGGGAGACATGATGGTAGACATTGATGTGGAGAAAGCATTCAAAATGTTCATGGAATATACCCATTGGAGAACAGACGCCAGACTGGTGAAGAAATATTTTGAAAGCTCTGGCGATACGATTAAATGGCTGGAAGAATCCTGTGGAGTAGAATTTGCGGGCGCTTATAAATATTTTCCAAAATCAGAGGCAACCTGGCACATCGTAGCGGTAAACGGGGGTATCGGACGTAACGGCGGAGCCATCATGAACAAGCATATCTCAGAGTATGCAAAGGAAAACGGTGCAGAGTTTTATATGGAAACGCCTGCAAAGAAGATTTTAAAGGATGAAGAGGGAAAGGTATGCGGTGTCATTGCAGTCGGAGCAGATGGAGAAGAGATCCAGTGCAGCTGTAAGGCCGCTATTATCGCAACCGGCGGAGCCGGCGATAACCCGATTATGATTAAAGAACGTACCGGATATACGTTCCAAAAGGATATGTTCAACTTTGCAATCCCGGGACTGAAAGGCGAAGGGATTAAAATGGCAGAAGAAGCAGGAGCTGCATCTACGCCAATGAATGTGGAAATGATCTATATCTTACCCAATTCTGACTTTGGACCAGATTGTATTCCATCCGTATTCATGCAGCCGAACTTGATGGTGAATCAACTGGGACTTCGTTTCATCAATGAAGAAGAGATGCAGAATACAACATTTACAGGAAATGCGATTTCTTTCCAAAAGGATGCAGTCGGGTATTCAATCATCGATTCTAAAATTGCGAAGGGATACATGAAAAAAGGTGTGGATGTTGTCAATTTTGTGCATCATCCAGAGGATGTCTCTGACTTTATGGAGGCAGTAGAGCATTCTATCGAGAGTGACAACCCGGATATTGTGAAAGCAGATTCTATTGAAGAGCTTGCCGAGAAGCTGGGGATTGATCCGGAAGTACTGGAAGAAACGATTGATGAGTACAACGAAATGTGTGAATCTCACGACAGCATGTTTTACAAGAATCCCAAATACATGAAACCGATTGAAAAAGCACCGTTCTTTGCAGGCAAGTTCCGTCCGGGCGGATACGGAACACTTGGCGGGATTAAGATTAATGAAAATGCAGAAGTTCTGAATACGGAATGGGATAAGATTCCCGGCCTATATGCATGTGGAACGGATACTTGTACGATCTACGGTGATTCCTATATGTTCCTGCTGCCTGGAAACACCATGGGCTACTGCATTAATACCGGACGGTTTGCCGGTGATTCCGCAGCCGACTATGTGAATGATATGGAAGATGAATGAAGCAGAGTTTGGAGAAAAAATATGAGTAAAAAAGTGACTCTTACAATTGATGGCCAGAAGATTGTTGCTGATTCTACGAAAACAATCTTGGAAGCCGCTCTGGATAATGGAATCTACATTCCACATCTTTGCAGTCACGAAAATTTGCATCCTGCCGGTTCCTGCCGCCTATGTGTGGTAGGGCAGCAGGGAGTGGAAGGCGTCGTTACTTCTTGTATCACAAAGGTAAAAGAGGGAATGGTGATTGATACCCACGATGAGACTGCTGAGAATATCCGAAAACTTTCCTGTGATTTTATGTTTAAGACGCATCCTTCGGAATGTACAGGGTGCCCCAAATATGGAAAATGTCAGCTTCAATCTATTTCCCAATATGTGGGGGATACAGGGAGGAAGCTGAAAGCCAATACGATCAATGTAAAGGCGAACCATGACAATCCGATCATCCTTCATGAAATGTACCGTTGTATTCTCTGCGGCCGCTGTGTCCGCGCCTGTAATGAACTAAGAGGCGTAGGAGCTATCCGGTTCGGAGAGGTGAATGGCCGAACTCAGGTTGTGATAGACGGGGACTCTTTAAAGGATGCAGACTGCCGTTTCTGTACGGCATGTGTGGAGGTCTGTCCTACGGGTTCAATCCGCGAGCATCAGGAACTTGCGGATAAACTTATAGGAAAGACACGGGAAGAGGGATTTGTTCCCTGCCGTTACGCGTGTCCTGCACATGTAGACGTACCAAGATATATCCGATTCATTAAAGAAGGCAATTACAGTGCGGCAGCAGCCGTAGTGAGAGAGAAAGTTCCATTCCCTCATGCCCTCGGCTATATCTGTGTACATAACTGTGAGACGGAGTGTAAGCGGACACAGTTAAATGAAGCAATCTCCATTCGCAACCTGAAGCGATATGCGGCTCAGAATGATGATGGTTCATGGAAAGCAACTGGCTTTCATAAGCCTGCAACCGGTAAAAAGCTAGCCGTCATTGGAGCAGGCGCGGCTGGTCTGACCGCAGCTTGTTATGCGGCAAAGCTTGGACACCGTGTTACAGTATTCGAGGCAAGAGAGATGGCAGGCGGACAGATGCGCTATGGGATTCCCAATTACCGTCTCCCAAGAAAAGCTCTGGAACAGGAGATAGAGGACATTCTGGAACAAGGGGATATTGAGATAAAATATAATACATCTGTTGACAATGCGCCAAAACTCTTAGAGCAAGGATATGATGCGGTGTTTGTTGCCATAGGGACACATATGGGGACAAAACTTCCGATTCCGGGAAATGACCTGGAAGGAGTGAATGTAAATGTTGATTTCCTTAGAGCATTTGAGGAAGGAACTGCTTCTGTTGGAAAGAAAGTGGTGATCTTAGGAGGCGGTAATGTTGCGGTAGATTGTGCCGGAGCAGCGCGCCGTTTGGGTGCGGAATCAGTATCTATGGCATGTCTGGAGGCATATGACAAGATGACCGCTTCTGAGGAAGAACGTACATGGGCAGAAGAGGAAGGAATCAAAATTTTCAACAGCAAGACCTTCCACGAAATTATCAATGATGGAAACGGTCATTGCGCGGGCGTGAGAATCCAGGGGATTGAGCGATTTTATTTTGATGAGAACCGGAAAGCACATATGGAACTTGCAGAAGGGACGGAAGAAGTCTTAGAAGCGGATACTGTTATTTTTGCAGTCGGACAGCGGCCGACGATTTCGTCAGATCCGGAAGTATTCGGGCTTGGGCTTACTCATGGTAATTATATTGCCGTTGAGGGACCGGACGGAGCGACAAGTGTACCGGGTATCTGGGCAGCCGGAGATGTGGTGACGGGAACCCAGTCCGTCATCAAGGCAATTGCATCTGCAAGAGAAGCTGTCAGTGCAATTGACTGCTATCTGGGCGGTGACGGCAATATTGAAGAAGCATTGGCTCCAGAGCAGTTCAAGAATCCATGGATTGGGGTAATCGAGGGCTTTGGCAGCAAGAAGCGTATAGATCCTCATGTTGTTCCCGTTCCGGAAAGAATTGTAAATTATAAGGAATGCGGTCCTATGGATCATGGATTTGATGAGGAAATGTCTCGTTATGAAGCCTCAAGATGCCTGCAATGTGATCTCAGATGTGAACTGTCGCCTCAAAAATTCTGGAATGATTATGTATCAGGCGGGGAGGTGGAATGATCCATGATGAAAGAAATTGATTGTACCACTTCTCAGGTACGCAGAATATTATCACCCTGTGCCGGGGAATTGCCGGCGGAAGCTGTGAAAATACTTTCCATCCATACGAAATATGGAACGGATTTTTCAATGGAACTTCAAGATGCAGCAAATCGGAAACATGCTAGACTGGTCGTAAATCTGGCGGCCGATGATAAAGACGCTCCGCTCAGTGAATATCTGGCAGTGCATCAGAAAGAAAAGCTTGACGCTGCTATAAGATCTGTGGCAGAGGCAATAGATGCAGAAGAAATCATCATTGTAAAAACAAAAGAGATTGATTATACATTAGAATATGATAATGTACGGATCGTGGAGACAAAACGTTCATTGGTACTTCGGGAAGAATCGGCATTATATCATATGATCGAATCAGGAGAACTCAGGAGCTGCCCGTTGGAAAAAGATTTTCCGTCTCAGGGATATTCAGATGCACCGGCTGTTACGGTGGATGCAGAGACACTTTGCCGGATCTATGAAGCTGTGAAAGCAGATTATGTGGAATCAAAACTTGTGGTGGTCCGTACTGCCGAAGAAAGCCGGATTGCAGAAGTAAAGACCGGGACAACGCTTGCTGACCTTTTGAAAGCGTGTGGATTGCATGCAGAAAAGAGCGTCCTGGTAGGCGGAATTACTGGTGCATTTATTGGCAAAGAGGAACAGGCACAAAAAACGGTGGATCTTTCCGCAGATTGGGATGGTGTGACGGTGTATGGAAATCAGGACTGTCTGGCAGACGTAACCAGACAATTGGCTTTAAGCGCGGCGCAGGAATCCTGTGGAAAATGTGTCCTGTGCAGGGAAGGCACCTGGCATTTCCAGACCATTACACAGGATATCACAGAAGGAAAAGCAAAGAGAGAAGATTTGGCAATGATTCTTGATATCGGGCCGTTGATCCAGGCAGGCGCTTTCTGCTCTTTCGGCCAGAAGATGGCACGTGCAGTTGTAACATCCGTGGAACACAACCAGGCAGAATTAGAAGCCCATTTTGTGAAAAAAACCTGTCCCGCCGGGGTATGCAAAGCATTTGCAAAATTGGTGATTGATCCAACAAAATGTACCGGATGCGGCGAGTGTATTGATGCCTGCGATGAAGACGCGATCTTGGGAAAGAAAAAATTTATCCATATGATCGACATGGATCTGTGTGAGAACTGCGGTAAGTGTATGGAAGCCTGTGAGGAAGATGCAGTTGTGATGCAGGACGGAACCATCCGTATTCCAAAGAAACTTGTAAAAGTAGGAAAATTCAAATAACGATACGGCCAAAGGAGGAAAATGGCATGAAAATCTTAGGTATTTCTTCGGGCACATTTAACGGCTCAAATGATTCTTTGTGTAAAGAAGCACTTATGGGAGCAAAAGAAGCAGGTGCGGAAATTGAATTTATTAATCTGCATAAACTGGATATCAAACATTGTACCGGATGTATTGCCTGCGTAAAAGCCTTAATGGGTGGAAAAGGGCGTGTCTGTGCGCTTAAGGATGATTTCATGTGGCTGCTGAATAAGATGTTGGATGCAGATGGAATCATGATGGTATCCCCGATTTTCGAAAATGGAGTTCCAGGAATCGTACATACAATCTGTGACCGCTTCGGGCCGTCAATGGACCGTGGAAATCTGGTAATTGCAGATATGCTCAATAAGAAAGCAGGCGGCCCGGGCGTGGATCCGCGTCTTCTGAAAGATAAAGTAATCTCCTTTATCGGCATTGGCGGTTCTGACTGGGGGTCCCTGGTTCAGATGGATCATGGAATGGTGGCAATGAGTCCGATGTGGAAGATTATTGATAACGATAAGTTCCAGTGGTCCAAGACCATTTTGATGGATGACGCGGCGATAGAAAGGGCACACCAGATTGGAGTGAATCTTGCAAATGCCGCAAAGGATATTCCAAATGCCGAGTGGCACGGTCCGGAAGGCATCTGTCCACATTGTCACTGCAATAACTTTTATGTTGAGCCGGGTTCCACCCATGCAATCTGCGGTCTGTGTGGAATGGAGGGCGAACTGGAGGTCGTAGATGGCAAGATTCAGATTAACTATCCGGCAGAGCAGTATGAATTGGCACATGATACCATGTCTGGCAAGATGAAGCACGGAAAGGATATTCAGGAGAATGAAGGCCGTCTGGCTGAATTACAGAAAAACAGTGATGAATTTAAAGCACGTAAAAAGAAATATATGGAATTCATTAAACCGACAGTTCCGGAAAGAGAAGCATAATAGCGATTGTAAAGCTGAAACAGCATGCAGGAAGATTCTGCATGCTGTTTCGTCGTAAATAGATTATCGTTTCGCATTTACCTGAGCATTCATATGGTTGAAGGACTTTTCCATTATATGTAGTATTTTTTGATGAACTCAAGTGCTTCCGCTGCCCCTTTATGCAGGGTTCCATCCAATATCAATTTCTTCGTTTCTTCGCCTAGATAATCTGCCGGAGCTCCGTCACCGAATCCATATTCATAATATCCATGAGGCATTCCTTCGGCGTTAGAGAGATAGACCGATACACCGGCTTCCTGAAGCATTTTGGCATATTGTTCCCCTTCCGCACGGAGAGAGTCATTTTCAGAAGTACGGATGATTGCGGTGGGAAGACCGGTTAATTCTTCTTTCGTTGCAAAAATGGGAGAAGCAGTAATCTTCTTTGCATCCTCCGGTTTGATATAAAGCTCATTAAATACAGCATTGATCGGACCATCCAGGCTGCCAGGCCCCTTTTCCGCGTAATTGGTCGCCCAGTCTACAGCCGGATAGTTTAAAATCTGATAATCGTATAGTGATTCGCCTTTTTCCTTTGCGTAAATGCAGACTGTTGCGGCAAGGGTAGCCCCTGCGCTGTTTCCAAACACTGAAATATGTTCTTTGTCAAAGCCAAATTCGTCCGCATGATCCCTCAGGTAAATGGTTGCGTCGTAAGCATCCTCCAGAGCACATGGATACATATAGTCGGGAGTCTTACGATAGTCGATGGATGCAATGTTTACATCCAGTGATTTTCTCATAGCATCCCACATGGTATCATCCAGTGCACAGCCGCCGAACAGAAAACCGCCGCCGTGAAAACCGATTAATAAGGGAGCATGTTGCCTTGCTGCCGGGTAATAGACCATGTCAATGTCACGTCCTTCCAGTGGGAGTACATGACGGGTGCCGGATACAGGAATCATTTTGTTTGCTGCCCGCATACCTCCGATTTGAGAGAGGACGTCCTGCTTGATGCTTTCAATGATTGCACGCATATCTTGTTCCATAGAAAAAACCTCCTTAGTGGTATATGTTTTATGTTATAATTTTATAAAAAACATGACCCGGCGGCAATGGAGTGAAATGCCAAAAAATATGGTTTTGTTGTTGTGAGGATAAGACATATGAAGATAAGAATGTTGGAACAGTGGATATACGAACTTTCTCCGTTTGAACAAAAACTGAAAGAATGGTATCAGAATCATGGCACACTAATGCCGGAATCAGTCTTTATCCAAAAGCATGTGGAATTGCAGAGATTGAATCAGGGGAGAACACATTTGTTTTCAAGGTTGGATGCTAGCTGTAAGGATTATGGGCAGGTGAAAAAATACACGGGGAAACAATATGCGAATTTAAGCAAGGTTCAATGGAGAGAGGAAAAGGAACAGTTTTTTATACAGAAGCATCCAAATTATTTCCCGGAAATGAAAGCAAAGATTGATAAAGTGTGTATTTCCTATATGATGTACGGACAGGGAGAAAGTGCTCTGGATATCGGTGGGCGGACGGAAAAAATTGCACTGCAGGAGGGGGATTTGCTTTTGACTGCACCGGACAGTGTTGTGGCGAGAAAAATTGTCGATGATGAATCTGTGTTGATTGTTGCCGGTATGGGAGAGGAAGCCTTCTATAAAAGTCTGACAGAAAGCTGTCCGCAGGGAATGTTGGCCGGTTTTTTTGCGGGAATCCTGTGCCAGAAGGAAAATAACAGCTACTTAATTTTTCATACAAAGGGGGATATGTGGATTCGACATTTGTTTCAGCGCGCAATGCTGGAATTTGCAGAGGGTGGTGCGGCATCATATCAGATTGTGCCGCTTGTGATGGAACTGATTTTTGCATATGCCCAGAAAGAATATGGAGAACAGACAACGCTATCAGTAAAGGGGGATACGAATATCAGCAGAATGCCGCTTTTTTTAAATTATCTGCAGGAGAATTATCAGGAGTTTTCCTTAGAAAAAATGGCAAGGTATTTTCATTTGAGTTCCTATTATGTAAGCCGTTCTTTTCAGAAATATATGGGGAAGACCATCCGCGAAACATTGAAAGAAATCCGTATTTCTGTGGCGGAGATTTTATTGAGGAATACGGAATATGGAGTGAATGAAGTGGCGGAATTGGTGGGGTATCAGGATATTTCTTATTTTATTGAATTGTTTCGGAAAGAGAAGGGGATGACACCGCTGCAGTATCGGAAATCTATGGAAAAGTAAAAAGGTCTTTGCATATGCCAAAATTCCGCCAGTATTATATAATGAAATTTTGAGTTCTCAAAAAGCCGATTTTTCTGAAATAATAGTCGGTATTTATTCAAAACGGCCCATGCTATGATAATCCTGTCATTAAGAAAATAAAAGTGATGGAGGAAAAAAACATGGGTAATGAGATGAAGAAAGTCGGTTTTTCGGCGAAGTTTTCTATCGGATTCGGTGTCTTTGGACAATCGCTTCTGACAGGTATTGCAACTAGTTATATCTTATTTTTCGGCACCGATATCCTGGGGATATCTGCAATGGCGATCAGTAACATTCTGTTGTTTTCCAAGCTGTTCGATGGTGTGACCGACCTGGGGATGGGGGTTGTGCTAGATAAGACGAAAAGCAAAAATGGAAAAGCGAGGCCGTGGATCATACGCTCCGTCGTTCCATATGCATTGTGCTCGATTCTCTTATTTGCGGTTCCGCAGAATTTTGACAGCAACATGAAGCTTGTCTGGATTTTTGTAGTTTATAATCTGTATGCACTGGCGTATACTGCTCTGGGAATTTCTATGAACACATTGAACATCCGTCTTACCAGAGATGAAAAAGAAGTAAATTCAATTAGTACAGTATTGATGTTTGGCACGATTTTCGGAAATGTTGTGATCAATGCAGTTGCAGTAGGCGCATTGACTGCGCTTAGTGGAAGTGAAAACTTTACACAGGCAGGATTTGTCAAGCTGACAGTGATTCTTGGAGTTGTATGCATACTCGGCGGATTTGCGTCTTACTTTACCACTACGGAAATACCGGATGATGAAACAAAAGCAACAGAAAAACCATCTTCTATTGAAGGGATTAAGAGCTTGGTGAAAAATAAATACTGGCTGATGCAGGTGGCAAATACATTCTTTATCTACTTTGGACTGAATGCGCGTCTGGCTGCAATGGTATATTATGGGATTTATGTACTTGGCAATCCGGGACTGATTACAGTTCTAGTCATCGCAGATAATATTCCGGGACTTCTGGCGATGCCGATTGCGCTGAATATCTGCAACAAGGTTGGAAAGAGAAAAGCATCCCTGATCGGTCTATGTTGTACAATGATTGGTTTTGCGCTGATGTTCCTGAATATACATAATTTTCCGCTGTTTATCGCAGGTCTGATCATTAAGGGACTTTTCTTCTCTCCAGTTCAGGGAGTCGGAAATTCCTTTATCGTGGACAGCGCCGTATACGGGGAGTGGAAGACAGGCGTCAAAGCAGAAGGGATGGCATTCAGTGCAGTCAGCTTTGCGAACAAGCTCAGCAGTGGCCTGGCAGGTGTTGTTGTTGGATGGGTACTGACTCTGACTGGCTATGTGGCAAATGCTGCGCAGCAGACACCGGCTGCTACGAATGGTATTATTTTTTTGTACATCGGTGTGACATTCATCTGCACGATTGGGCAGATTATAGTATTTGCTTTCTATGACCTGGATGGAAAAATCGGAAATATCCGTAAAGAACTAGAGATGAGAAATCAGTAAGGAATTGCCGCAAATTATTTTGAGACAGTCCCTTAACAGGACGAAAGATTTGCTGTGGGCATATGCAGGCCAGGTTACAGCCTTTAGTACATTGAATCATGATATTTGATGTACCAGATGCTCACAGCAGCTATTATTATAGTTGATGCTGTTTGCGGAATTGCAGTGGGGTGGCACCGGTTATTTTCTTAA
>CANOBT010000084.1 GCA_947564305.1 uncultured Lachnospiraceae bacterium
TGTGTTTGTGTAAAATTTTCAAGGTACTATAGGGGCTTTTGACCCCAACATCTTATTATTATTGTATCAAATTATTATAGGACTAAGTCTACCTATATATCACTGCTATAGGATACCTTACAGTTCTTTTTATAGCAGGCGATTCCGTATTTGTGAATCGTCCGCATTCCATCCCTTCTTAGTGTCTCAATATAACCAGCATCGTCAATTTGCCTCATGGCTCTTATACAAGCAGCGTCAAACTTTCCGTCTTCCGCATATTTTACCTCAATTACACATCCAATTTTCTCTTGCGGAATTTCTAGGCGAATGTCCGTATATCCTATGCCGGACTCCGCATTGGATTTCACAATCCAAGTTCCTTCTGCCTGCAATAGCCCAAGCAGCATTCCATGGTAGAAATTCTCTTTCATATCTTTTTTCACACAAGTATCACGAATACTGATGGAATCCGACATGAATTGATTAAATAAATTTTGCACCTCCGAAGGTTCTCCATTCTTTATCGCTTTACAAAATTTCTGCCATCTTGACGTATCACTCGTAATACGTACTTTAAACCAGGAGCTTATTTTCCTCTCATAAATCCCCCGTACCTCCTTGTTGGGAATTACAAGTTTATAATATCCATTTTCTGTTCTCCCCACCGAAGTCAGGTATCCCGTTGCAAACAGCACACTCCACAAATATGTTTGCCGGACCTCATCATCATTATTATCTAAATCTGTATATGTCAATTCAGGTATCAACTGTTTTTCTACACATTCTCCGGATATTAGCGCTTCTATCTGTGCCCTCGTTGTTGCCGTTGCATTTTCAAGAATTTCCTGGACAATGACGTTACTGCTGCTATTTTCCCAATGAGCCTCCATAGGAGTATCCCTCGATACCCGAAGCTTATCGCACTGATTGATTACATCCCATGGACAGTACACCTCCACATGGCCGATATGATAACCATCATACCATTCCTTCATATCTTTGAATGCATCCTTTATTCCATAATAACTCAGCATTTCCTGTACTTCGGCATCTGTAAATCCAAAATACTCAGCATATTCTATATCTGAAAGCGATCTCACTTTGAAATTGTTAAGCCCTGTAAAAATGCTCTCCTTTGCAATCCGAAGACATCCCGTTATAACGGCAAAGTATAGATTCCCATTTGTTTTAAGCGCCTCGCTAAACATTATCCTTATGTGCTCTGTCATTTCCAGATAATATTTTTTCTGATAAGCTTTATCTAAAGGAACATCATACTCGTCAATCAGTATGATTACTTGTTTCCCATGATGTTTAAAAAGCATTTCTGAAAGAAGATATAAGCTTTCTTCCTGCCCTGACTCATCAATATATGTGGAAAACAATGGTTTTAGTGACTCCTTATCTACATCAGTAAGTTTATCACTTTGCAGCAAATACTGATGCCGGCGTGCTTCTTTTTTTATGACTCCAGACAGCCTTTTTAGTGCGCTGTCATATGACATTCCACTTACATCTTTTAAACTGATTGAAATCACAGGGTATTTTCCCATGTATTGTTCACATAATTCTTTTGCTTTTGTAATAGCCAATCCTTCAAAAAGAGCCGCATCCGCACCAATCTCAAAAAAGCTTCTCAGCATGTCCATATTCAGGCTTTTGCCAAAACGCCTGGGTCTCGTAAAAAGATTTACACTTCCTCTTGACTCTATAATCTCTCGTATAAAATCTGTTTTATCGACATAGTAAAAATTCTCAGCTTTGAAATCTTTAAAAAATTCTACTCCTACCGGAAGTTTCAATTTTCTTTCCATACCGCTGCGTACTCCTTTTATCAAGCCTGCTTTTATGCCATATTGACTTGGAAATCATACCTTATTGAACATTAGTAGTTCAATAAGTATACATTTTGGAACCATTATCGGATAGAATGAACTACAGATTTTTCCCCATAAAAGCAATGATTCCTGCTTCCACTTCATCCTTAATCTCTGCATAATTATGGATTTCATGACGGTAGCCGGAGTATACTTTTGTCTCTACGGTATGTCCTGTCTCATAGAGCCAGTTGCTCACCTCATAAATTCCCTTTCCATACTGTCCGACCGGGTCCTGGTCCCCGCCTATATTGTAGATAGGAAGTGCTTTCGGAACTTTTTCAGCCCATTCTTTTCCGGTAATAACCTGCATCATCTGTACGAAATAGAGCAGAGACTGATTCAAAGTCGGTTTCGTAAATGCATCAAATGGGTCTTCAGCATGGTCTCTCTGAACATATTTGTCCGCACAAATCCACTCATTTCCAATACTTACTTCTCCGCACCGTTCGCACATCCATCCCAACAGTTTTCCCGCATATGCCGGATCGGATTCTTTTCCCTTTCCGTCCGCAATCGCTTTTTCCAATTCCTTTGCCGTTTCATCCGCGCCGGGGAATACACCGGATGTCCCACAAATTGTAACGCCTGCAAGCTCATCCCCATATTTCGCGATATAATCCCGAACAATAAAGGAACCCATGCTGTGTCCGAAAAGAAAATACGGAAGTCCCGGATATTTCTGACACACCAGTTCTTTCAGCTTATGTTCGTCCTCCATCATGGTATGGCAGCCCTTGTCTCCCCAATCGCCCCATGTATCATTCTCCAACGCTGTTTTCCCGTGTCCTACATGGTCATCCGCAGCAACAATAAATCCGGCATCCATAAATTTTACGATCATATGCAGATATCTTCTGGAATGTTCGCCGTAACCATGAATCACCTGTACGATACCCTTTGGTTCCGCCGCGGGAACATAAATCCATCCATATACCTCATCACGCTCATTGAATGATTGAAACTTCACCTCATGTAACATATCGCCGTACCTCCTTGTTATAATATGTCACCAATTTTCCTTGGAAAATTGATGACCTGCTTGCGCCTCAGCGCAACTCCTTGTTATAATTTGTCACCAATTTTCCTTGGAAAATTGATGACCTGCTTGCGCTTTGGCACAATACCTCATAACATAAATTTTATAACATATGAGGATAAATAGCAAACTTTATTTGGAGCAATCAAAAAGGTGTAAAGTCTTTCCTATAATAAAAAACTTTACACCTCTCGGATTGTGATTATTCTTTTATTTTATCAGTTTCTGTAAATATTTCATAACAAATTTCCTACCAAATCATCCCCTGCTGACGTAGATATACATATTGCTTAATATCCTTCTGGGCATTCACAGTCAATTCCAGGAACTGGCATCCATAGCCGTAACGTCCGTCACGCAAATCCTCTTCCCGCAGGATTATGGCTTCCATTTCATATTCATTTTCGATAAAACTATAAGAAAACACAACGGTATCGTCGCGCTGCAGCCTTGTTCTGGTAATAAAATAAATACCACCCTCACTGATATTTTGAATCACCCCCCGGAAATCTTCTTTTCCTTCTGAGCTAAATGTGGCTTCTTTCTCCATCGTTGCACGCATGCTTCTGCGCGCCTCTACAATCTCTATTACTTCCTGAATCTCACAATCTGCAACCCAAGGCGCCGGTATCGCAGAATCATAGTTGCTCCTGACCACAATTTCACAGTTCGTTTTAATACATCCAATCTGACCGTCAAAAAAATCTATCCTGACATCCGCTGAATCCTCCAGCTCGTGCTCTCTTCTCAAAAGAAGCATAATCTGTTCCCCTGTACATCTTACCGGAATCTTTCTCTCACTTGAACCATCTGCCCCATAGACAGTGCTTGTTGTACATTGCTTTAAAACCATGACTTTGTTTCCTTTCCTAAAATTTTATTTTCAAATACATTGCATAACCTTTATATACTCTTCCATCCATTTTTTCAAACTATTTTAAAAATCCGTTGTACACCGCCTTACAATCCGGCAGGGAACTTTATGATTCCGCTCCACATCCGTCTTCCCTGCAAGCACCTCCAACATCCTGTCGATAGCGTCATTGCAAAGCTGCTCTACCCGGTTATCCACTGATGTCAGCTCCGGCTCACAGCAGACAGCCATCATCGAATTATTATATCCTGCTACGCTAAGCTCCTCCGGTACAGCCACCCCTTTTGCGCGGGCATATTTAAGAGCACCGACAGCCAGGCTGTCATTGGATGCAAATACACTGTCAAATTCCAGTGTCCGATGTGCCAACAGGATTTCCTTTACATACTGAACTTTCCCCTGTACGATTCCCGGCGAATTTTCCATAGAATAAAAGTCTTCCTGATGGTGTATCCCGAGCTGGCGTACATAAAATTTCAACTCTCCGCGAACCGGGTATCCCGCATCGCTCAAAGCATTTTCGTACCCTTCCAGCTTCTGTCGTGCACTGTAGGTCTGAGAATCATATAAAAACAGAATCCTTTTTTTTCCGCGGCGAATCAGGGCCTGTGTGACGTCATACGCCCCCTGCCTGTCATCTCCATAAGAACAGTAGATATTTTCCCCTTCCACATATCCATTGATCATAAATACAGGAACCTTTTCTGCCGCTGCTCTGACATATTCCGTCTCTTCCGGATTCTTTCCTGACCCCGCATAAAGGGAACCTACGAGAATCAGCGTATCAATCCGCTTGGACAATAAAAGTTTGGTATGGTGCTCTCTGGCTTCCTGCAATGTTCCGCTGCACCCGAGGATACAGTCATATCCACATTCATGCAAACGTTTTTCCAGATGCGAAACAGCCTCCGCCATATACTGGTCCGAAATGTCCGGACAGAGGATTCCTATGGTTTTCATAGAATTCAATCCCAATCCTCTGGCAAATACATTCGGCGTATATTCCGATTCTTTAATGACAGCAAGCACTTTTTGCTTTGTCTTCTCGCTGACCCGCGGACTTCCATTCACTACACGGGATACGGTAGCAATCGAAACGCCTGACAGTTTCGCAATGTCGTATATATTCATTCTCAATCTCCTTGTAAGCTCTTTCACCCCATTCCCTCACATCACTCTAAGATTCTATAGCATTTTTCACAAAATTGCAAACCTTATTTTTTCATTTCACCTATTTTCTTGTCAAAATTTATTCAGAATTTACAAATTTCCTATTGACGTATTTCATATTTTGTTGTATCTTATATGTAAGCGCTTACACCATTAGCGAACCGAACCAAATTTTATTGAAATGAACACTATATTCCTGTCAAAAGCCACTGGTCAGGAATATAGCCGGAAAGGAATACTATGCAGGAATTTATTAAAATTCATCCAAAAGACAATGTGGCTGTTGCCCTGTGTCCGCTTGCTGCCGGCCGTACCCTCACAGTCGATTCAAAGGACGTCGTGCTGGCTGAGGACATTCCACAGGGACACAAGTTTGCCCTGTCTGCGATTCCAGAAAAAGGACAAGTCGTAAAGTACGGATGTCCCATCGGATTTGCCAAAGAACCTGTCGCGTCCGGTGCCTGGGTCCATACCCACAATCTGAAAACAGGATTGGGAGATGTACTTTCTTATTCTTACGACAGACAGGCCTCTTCTCTTGCGCCTTCTGCCCCTGTTAATTTCCAGGGCTACCGAAGACCGGACGGCAAGGTCGGAGTCCGCAACAATATCTGGATCATCCCAACCGTAGGCTGCGTCAACAACGTAGCTACTACCATCGAAAGACAGGCGCAAAAATATCTTACGGAATATGTAGATGAAATCTCTGCATTTCCGCACCCTTACGGCTGTTCCCAGATGGGTGATGACCAGGAACATACCCGGCAGATTCTTGCCGACCTCATACAGCATCCCAATGCCGGAGGCGTACTGGTGCTTGGCCTTGGGTGTGAAAACAGTAATATCGAAGAACTAAAAAAATACCTCGGAGACTATGACAAGGAGCGTGTTCGTTTTCTTGTCTGCCAGGAATCTGAGGACGAAGTCACAGATGCCCTTACTATCATTCAAGAACTCGCAGCATATGCCGGACAATTCAGGCGAGAAGCAATTCCCTGCAGCGAGTTGGTAATCGGTATGAAATGCGGAGGCTCCGATGGTCTGTCGGGCATCACTGCCAATCCCGTGGTAGGCGCATTTTCGGACATCCTGATTTCCAAGGGCGGAACGACCGTACTTACAGAAGTTCCGGAAATGTTCGGCGCTGAAACTCAGCTTATGAACCGCTGTGAAACGGAAGAATTATTCCACAAAACCGTGGATTTGATCAATGACTTTAAAGAATACTTCACAAGCCATAACCAGACGATTTATGAGAATCCTTCTCCTGGAAATAAAAAGGGCGGCATCTCCACTTTGGAGGATAAGTCTTTGGGCTGCACCCAGAAATCCGGAAGTGCTCCCGTAAAAGGCGTGCTCTCCTATGGCGAACCGATTCAGGGAAAAGGACTGCATTTACTGAGCGCTCCGGGAAATGACCTGGTTGCTTCCACAGCTCTGGCGGCATCCGGGGCGCATATCGTCCTGTTTACCACCGGCCGGGGCACCCCCTTTGCCTGCCCGGTACCAACCATGAAAATTTCCACCAATTCCACATTATACAACAAGAAATCCAACTGGATTGATTTCAACTGCGGAACAATGGTGGAGGGAACTCCTCTGACAGAATTAGCGGAACAGCTTTTTGACAAAGTGATTCGGACTGCCTCAGGCGAGAAAGTAAAATCGGAAGAAGCCGGTTTCCATGATTTTGCTATCTTTAAGCAGGGCGTTACTTTATAAGACAAAAAGGTTACAGATTATAGAAAGGATATACTATGAATAAATTAAGTTATCAGACTTTAAAAGATATGAATTACGACGGCTACCTGCTTCCTGAAGCACCGGAACGGGTACTGCAGTTTGGAGAGGGCAACTTCCTCCGTGCTTTTGTGGATTATTTTATTGATATATTGAATGAAAAAACAGGGTTCAATTCCAAAGTCATTCTGTGCCAGCCAATCGCACCAGGCCTTGCCGATATGATCAATGAGCAGGAAGGACTTTACACATTATATCTGCGTGGATTCCAAGATGGGCAGAAGGTGAACAAGAAGCGAATCATTTCCTGCGTCAGCAGATGCCTGAATCCTTATGCTGACTTTGAAGCACTGTTGGCATGTGCTGAAAATCCGGATTTAAGATATATTACCTGTAATACTACAGAGGCCGGTATTGTATATGATGATTCCTGTCAGTTTACCGATACTCCGGCGGACAGCTATCCCGGAAAGCTCACCCAATTCTTATACCGACGCTTCCAGAAATTTGGAAATGAGGCCGGAAAGGGATTCGTCATTCTTTCCTGTGAGCTGATTGATAACAACGGAAAAGAGTTGGAAAAATGCGTTCTTCAATACGCAAAACAATGGGATTTGGGAGATGATTTCATTTCCTGGATTCAAAAAGAAAATATTTTCTGCTCTACATTGGTAGACCGCATTGTCACCGGTTATCCTAGGGCTGAGGCAGACGCAATCAACGAAGAAAACGGCTATATTGACCAGTTGATTGATACCGGAGAAATCTTTGGATTCTGGGTGATTGAAGGCCCTGATTCCTTAAAGAAAGAACTTCCTTTTGAGGAGGCCGGACTTCCGGTGCTGATCACAAATGACCACAAACCCTATAAGCAGCGTAAAGTCCGCATTTTGAACGGAGCACATACTTCCTTTGTATTGGGCGCTTATCTTGCAGGACAGAATATTGTACGCGACTGTATGAATGATGACGTCATCCAGAAATTCATGAATAAAACGATTTATGAGGAAATCATTCCGACACTGACTCTTCCAAAAGAAGAACTGGACGAATTTGCCGCATCTGTGACAGAGCGGTTTAAGAATCCTTTTATTGACCATGCACTGTTGGCAATCTCCTTAAATTCCACCTCCAAGTGGAAAGCAAGAGTCCTGCCGTCATTGAAGGGATATCTTGAAAAAACAGGAACACTTCCTGCATGTATCACCGCTTCCTTTGCATTTTATATTGAATTTTATTGTGGGGAACGTTTGACAGAAGATGCCTTAATCGGGCTGCGCGGGGAAGAAGAATATCCAATTAAGGATGACCGTTTTATTCTGGAATTTTATGAGTCTCATAAAAATGACAGCGCTGCTGAATTGGTGCATGCCGTATGTACAAATGAAAACTTCTGGGGTGAAGATTTGAGCAAACTGGAAGGATTTGAGGCGGCTGTGGCAAAATATCTGGAAGAGATTCGGACAGATGGCAGTTATGAAGTTATGAAACGGTGTTTGGAAGAGACTGCAAAGTAATTTTTGTGATGACAGGATAAAATAACCTGTACAGACAGCAAACCTGAAACCAGGAAAAACCGCAGAAAAATATCCTAAACAGGCTGTTTTTCTGCGGTCTTTTATATGCAAAAAAATTTTCTATTCTAATCCCATCTCCCGACATCCTCTGCTGACAGTCCACCGTTCCCACAGTATGGACAGAGCGTTTGTGTATCTTCGTTAAAAACCGCGGCTGAATTTCCGCAATCCGGACAGGGAGCGGTGTAGGTGTTCCCGCTCTGATGCAGATAAATCATTGGTACTGCAGCCACTTTCCGGCAATGCCAACACGCAGCCGGATGATAATTAAATTCAAACCACGGAATCTGTTCCCTTTCTGTATCCGCAAGGATTTTCTGTTGAAGTTCTTCGGGAAATGCATCCAACACACTCTCTAAAGCAGCATGCCCCATGCCGTGGCCGAGCTGGACCGTCCATGACATCCCGCAGGAGGGACACACAAATTCACTGATTCTCCCCATACTTAATCTCCCCTTTTCTTCCTGTCTGATTTCCCGGCAGGAAACTATGCATTCAGCAGCTGCAGGATTGCTGTAGGCTGTTGGTTCGCCTGTGCCAACATAGCCTGGCTGCTCTGAACAAGAATCTGGTTGCGTACATGTTCCATCATTGCCTTGGCCATATCCACATCACGGATACGTGATTCGGATGCCGTCAGATTCTCTACCATATTTCCAAGATTGGAAATCGTATGTTCCAATCTGTTCTGGAGCGCACCGTAATAGCTGCGTATAGAACTGACCTCATCAATGGCAGCATTCACATCATCAATGGCGCTGAGGGCATTCTCTGCGGTCAGCACATCAGTCCCTGACAGGCCGAGCGCATCGGGATTCATGGTGAATAGTTCCACCTCGATTACATTATTGCTGTCATTCTCCGCCCCGACCATTAATTGAATACTGGAAGCGCCTGTCCTGCTGGTTCCCATCGAACCGGTACCATTGGGTTTGGTTGCCACATCTGTCAGGTAGAACGGCTGATCTGCTACCGTACCTGAACTGATGATATCCGGATCACTGAGACCGTTATCTGCTATAATAGAACCTGCACCCCCTTTGGATGCATAAGCAAGTTTCCTGACAAACGTCACAAAGTCAGAACCTGCTGACGCATTGCTGAACAATGCCCTTATCTGGCTCTCATTTTTTATTGACGTATGTTTCCCGATTGCCGTGAAGATGCCGCTTTTGCTGTCAGCAGCCAGTTCCGCAAATATCTTATCCATCCCGGCTGCAATACCTGCGCTGTCAACCGCACCCTGGCCGCCGTTTGCCAGATAACCAAGATAAGCAGCCGCCAGATAGCCATGTCCATAAGGACGATTCTGTAAAGTATAACCCTTTAAATAATTTGCAATATCCCCATCCTTAGAACTGTCATCTGCATCGCCAAGCTGTCCCGCTATCGCTGCCAGCCTGTCGTTCCAGTTTGTCGGGAATCCCCCGCCTGCAAGCTGTGCGGTCCCTTCTGAAAACCATTCCGGAAACTTCTGTGCACCGTTGCGCCCGCTCATGCCGTCGGTCATCGTATACTGCATCACAGAGTGCATCAATTCATGCGCAATGGTAGATTCTAATTTGGGCGTATCTATAGACGCATCCGAAAAATCGGAAGCATCAAGCTTAATCAGCATATTACCCGCCTTGCCCGTCTGATAAAATGAAAACTGTGCATAGGCAAGCATCCTGCCGCTGCCGTCAATATTTCCAATCTGCAGTTCCATTCCTACTTTGTCTGTCCCTATCGCATTACTCAATGAAGGGAATTTAGTCAGAATCTGGTTGATAGCATTCGGAAAATACTCCTGGGCAATCTTATCGGCAAGGTTTGTGACAGCTCTTGCTGCCCCGCTCCCGCCGGCTGCGGAAGCAGCCCCTGCCCTGTCTACATAATCCAACCGGCAGGTCCCCTTCGTCAAATCCAGAGTAAATCCATATGTGGAGACACCTTCCCTCATACCATATGGATTTCCGTCAGGGAAAAGATAGATACCGTTAAAGGTTGAAGTATTCCCAATCCTTGATACCTCTTCTTTCATCTGCTGCAGTTCCTGATCCATCATGACACGCTCTTCATCAGTATACGTTCCGTTTGCCGACTGTACCGAAAGTTCCATCATGCGGTTGAGCATAGAATGCACTTCCGTCATAGCACCTTCCACTGTCTGTACCAGAGAAATCCCATCTTCCGCATTCTGTCCTGCCTGATCCAGCCCCGTGATCAATGCCCTCATTTTCTCGGAAATGGCAAGACCTGCCGCATCATCTCCGGCGCGGTTGATCCTGTACCCGGAACTAAGTTTTTCCAGATTCTTCGCAACTGTGTTATTATTTCCATTTAGATTCCTGTAAGTATTCAAGGAAGTTATATTATGCTGGATTCTCACAATTCCACCTCTTTTCCCAACTCCGTCTGAACTGCGTCACAGTCCAATAAGGTATACTTATTGGACACACGGCCCTATATAACAAAATCACCAAAAAAACAGATAACATTTCTAGTTTTTTTGGTGATCATGTTTTAATCATGCCTTTAATTTATTGTTTAATCGGCCAAAAAACCATATAATAAAAAAGTATACCTTATTGAACATTAACAATCCAATAATTGTACTTTAACAAAGCACTATTATACCATGGTTATATTTCGGCTCTTTCACATTATTTCTTAAGTTTAATCTCTTAATCTTTTTTATTTATACTTCAAACCCAAAATACCTTACCGCATTCCGATAGGAAATATCCTCTGCCATCTTTCCCAAGACTTCCATATCTGCCGGATATTCGCCGTTTTCGACCCATCCGCCAATCAATTCGCAGAGAATCCTACGGAAATATTCGTGTCTCGTATAGGACAGGAAACTTCTGGAATCTGTCAGCATTCCGATAAAGTTCCCCAAAAGCCCCAGATTTGCCAGTGAGGTCATCTGCTCTGTCATGCCAGTCTTATGGTCATTGAACCACCAAGCAGAACCCTGCTGGATTTTTCCAACCGTTCCCGCGTCCTGGAAACAGCCAAGAATGGTTCCGATTGCCGCATTGTCATTTGGATTCAGGCTGTAAATAATGGTCTTCGGCAGCTCGTCCGTGGCATTCAACGCGTTGAGGAAATCTGCCATCTGTGCGGACGGTGCATAATTATCAATACAGTCATACCCCGTATCTGGTCCAAGCTGGTCATAGCGGAATACATTGTTGTCCCTCTTGCATCCATAATGAAGCTGCATCGCCCATCCCAGACGGTGATATTCCTTGCCTACAAAAATCATATATGCTGTCTTGAACTGCAGCACTTCTTCTTTCGTCAGTTCCGTACCCTGCAGACGTTTCGCAAACAAGTCTTCCACTGCTTCTTCAGTTGCCGGTGCATACATCACATATTCCAGAGCATGGTCCGACACCTTGCAACCCAGACGATCAAAAAATTCCATCCTCTTTTTCAGAGCCGTTTTCAAATCCGCAAAACTTTTGATTTCCATTCCGGCGGCGGTTCCTAATTTTGCAAGGTATTCGGCATAATCCGGCTTCTCGATATTCATTGCCTTGTCTGGCCGCCATGCCGGAAGCACCTGCACTTCAAACGTATCATCCTCAGCAATGGCCTTGTGCCATTCCAAAGAATCTGCCGGATCATCTGTTGTACAGAGCAGTGTCACGTTGGACTGACGGATGAGATTACGCACGCTCATTCCATCCTCCTGAAGCTTCGCATTGCAGAGATTCCATACTTCTTCTGCTGTCTTTCCATTCAAATATCCGTGATAGCCAAAGTATCTCTGCAGCTCCAGATGACTCCAATGATACAGAGGATTTCCAATAGCCTTTTCCAGAGTTTCCGCCCATTTCTGGAACTTCTCTCTGTCAGAAGCATCCCCCGTAATATACTTTTCATCTACCCCGTTGGAGCGCATCTGACGCCATTTATAATGGTCGCCGCCAAGCCATACCTGGGTAATGTTCTCGAATTTCCTGTCCTTTGCGATTTCCTCTGGATTGATATGACAGTGATAGTCGATAATCGGCATCTTCCCTGCATGTTCATGAAATAATGTTTTCGCTGTCTCCGTACTCAGCAAAAAATCCTGGTCCATAAATTGTTTCATTTTCATTTCTCTCCTTTTCTATTTTTCTATATTCCCGCAGGCAGATGCCAAATGACATTGTCGGCATATACATTGGGCCTCTGCCGCGGAAATCAAATTGATACATTTATCATGCGCGGTTTACACGTATCCCATCAGACTCGGCAGCCACAATGAAATCTGCGGAACGTATGTTACCAACAGCAGCACAATAAATATCGCTGCAAAATAAATCAATAACTGCTTAAATACTGTCTCAATCTTTACATTACCGACACGTACACCTACAAACAGCGTGGTTCCCACCGGAGGCGTAATGGTTCCAATACAGAGATTGAAAATCATCATGATTCCGAAATGAATGGTATTCATTCCCAATGCCGTACAAACCGGCAGGAAAATCGGGGTAAATATCAAACATGCAGGTGTCATATCCATGAATGTTCCTACGACCAGCAATAAAACGTTGATAATCAGCAAAATCACAAATTTATTATTTGTCAGCCCTAAAAGTCCGTTGGAAATGGCTGTAGGAATTCCGGTAAATGCCATAACCCATGACATAATACTAGATACTCCGATCAGGAAAATAATGATTCCTGTCATTTCCGCACTGTCCTTAAATAACTGCGGGAGTTCCTTCAGCTTAATGGATTTGTAGAAAAACAGGGATAAAATTAAGCTGTATACCACCGCCACAACGGAACCTTCTGTTGCGGTAAAGATACCGAAAATAATTCCACCAATTACAATCACAATCAAGAGCAGACAAGGAATCGCCTGGAGCAAAACCTGCAGTGCCTCTTTTCCGGTAAATCTAGTTGTACTCTGATATCCGTTTTTCTTCGCCAGTACATAGATGACGAGCATACACGCGAGTCCCCATAAAAAGCCCGGTACATAACCTGCCATAAAAAGTGCAGCTACGGAAGTACCGCCGCTGACCAGTGAAAATGTAATCATAACATTACTGGGCGGAATCAAAAGTCCTGTGGGCGCTGTCGCAATATTGGCTGCAGCAGAAAAGTTGGGGTCATATCCCTCTTCCTTCTCGATAGGTCCAATAATTGAGCCCATAGCGGAAGCAGCCGCCGTACCGGAACCAGAAATCGAGCCGAACAGCATATTTGCCACTACATTGGTCTGTGCAAGGGCGCCCGGAGCGCGTCCGGTTACCAGCTTTGCCAAGTTAATCAAACGAACAGCAATGCCGCCCTTATTCATAATATTTCCCGCAAGAATAAAGAAGGGGATTGCCAAAAGGGAAAATACAGAAATTCCTGAAAAAATCCTCTGCGCCCCTGTTACGACAGTTGCTTCGAAATTCAACACCGGAAGAATCGCACAGATTGAAGATACCCCAAGGGCAACCGCAATCGGCATACCGGCAACAAGCATGATGACCAGCATCACTAAAATAATCAGTCCAGATAAAATTGCAATATCCATAAAATGTACTCCTTTCTACTTCGTCTCCCCATTATCCTGAGCTTCCTCTGATTCGTCTAATACGATATTTCCCGTGCACAGATCAATGATATTGAGCACCGTATAGACTACAATCAAAACTCCGCTCAGAGGCACTACCGTATACACCGTTCCCATCGGAATTCCCAGAGATGCGGTTACCTGTGTCATGGTCAGATTCATAATCCGGATTCCGCCGAAAATCAACACAATCACAGCGAATGCCAGCACCAATGCCTCAATCACCACTTCCAGGATGAGCCGCTTTTTCCCGGTCAATTTATCCGCCACAAATCCCATGCGCATATGGTCTCTCTTTCCAAATACATATGCGGAAGACAACAGTGCCATCCAGGTAAAGCTGTAGGTCAGCAATTCCTCTGAAACTGTACTTGGGCTATTGAAGAAATAGCGGACGACGATCTGATATGTACCGATGCATACCATAAATGCAAATATAACAAAACAAGCTGAGCTTAATACCTTATCCATTCCTTTTCGGAGTGTTTTCAATGCTTCCATCATTCATCCGCCTCCTTTTCCTGGCTTACTTCCTGATTGACCTCCTGAATATGGTCATAAAAATCCCTGATCTTCGGGTTTTCTTCTAACATCTGCTCATGCAGCGGCAGGACCTTCTCCTTGAATGCCTCGACATCTACTTCCGTAAACTGCACGCCCATATCCTCCTCGGCAATCTTCTTCGCCTCGGCAATCTGTTCGTCCCAGTTCTCCATCTCGACTTCTGTGGAAATTCTCGCTGCTTCTGTAAATACTTCCCTGTCCTCATCTGACAATCCGTTCAAAAATTTCAGGTTTGCAATCAACATATCCGGCACCATCTGATGGTTGTTATATGCATAATATTTGGCAACCTCTCCGTGCTTGTTGTTGGTCAGGGCAAGTTCATTATTCTCCGCTCCATCAATTACGCCCTGCTGAATCGCTGTATACACTTCTCCAAAGCTCATGGGAGATGCCGCCGCTCCGAATGCCTGAGTCATTGCCACACTGGCCGGCGACTGCTGTACACGAATCTTCTTCCCCTTCAGATCATCCGGCGTCTCAATCGGTGTCTTAGCGTAAAAACTTCTCGTCCCCGCATTATACCAGGTCATTACACGGAAACCGGCTTCATCTGTAGATTCATAAATCTGCTCCATATAATCCGTGTCCATCATGGTCTCATGGTAAGCATCCACAGAGTCAAATAAATATGGCATACTGAAAATCTCATAAACACTGGCAAATGTCTCCAGGTTCGCAGTCCCTGCCACAACGAAATCAATCGCACCTGTCTGTGTCAGCTCAATCGCTCTCTGAGCAGCCCCCAAAATTTCATTCGGGAAAATCTGTACCTCATACTTGTCTCCCAGATTTTCCTCCACATATTCCTTAAACGCCAGCAGCCCCAAATGCTCCGGGTGAGTCTCTGACTGTGCATGGGAAATCCGTACAATCCTTTTCCGGCCTGATGTACCGCCTGTCGCGGATGAAGCGCATCCTGCCAATCCCAGCACCATACACGTGCACAAGGCTATTGACAACCATTTTTTCATACGTCTCATGTTTCTCTTTCCTTTCTGCTTTTCCTTGCTTCAATACTTCTCTGCATATCTATATCGTAAAGCCACATACAATAAAAATACACATACACTTTTGCTCCGTTCGAGTACTCAAAAACAGATTCTAAATCACTTTTTGAATCGCTCTTTTTACATCATCAGGGGAACCAGTCCTAATAATGTAAACGCTTACAATATTGATTGTAAATAATGATTGTTAAAAAGTCAACATGCAAAATCATTTTCGGAGTTGTGCACATTTTTCTTGTATTTTTAAGGGATTTCGGCTTGTTTTTTTGTGCATTTATACCTATCCAAGTATATGTACCGTTCAGAAAGCGCTTACATCAATTAGATAACATCTCCTTAGAAGTCGTCCCCGCTGGACGCACAACCAGAAAAACCCCCGGAACGCTGTCCAGGGGTTTTCCTTTTAAACTTCTTCTGCCTCTTTTTCTTTTCCTAATCTACGGAGCATGGTTTTCTTGACTGCCCGGAAAATATTTTCATATCCCGTACACCTGCAAAGGTGTCCAGACATCAGCTTACGGATTTCATCATCAGAAAATTCTCTCTTTGCCTCCAGAATTTCCACCGCACTCATGATAAATCCAGGACTGCAGAATCCACACTGCACTGCCGCCTCATCGATAAATGCCTGCTGAATATCCGAGATTTCTCCGTTCGGACCGGCAAGCCCCTCCAACGTCAAAATCTCTTTTCCTTCCGCCCACACAGCAAGGTAAATACAGGAGTTAAAACACTCCCCATCTATGATAACATTGCAGGCTCCGCACTCACCTACTTCGCAGCCCTTCTTCACACTCGTCAGCCGGTAATCATCCCGGAGCATATCTGTCAAAGACGCGCGGACATCAACCATTTTTTCAACTTTCTTCCCATTGATCGTACAGGAAATCAGTTTGTATTGTTTACTCATGCATCTCACCTCCTGCAAGACGAATCGACTCCTTCAAAGCACGTTCTGCCAGTACAACCGCAATATGCTGGCGAAATGCTTTGGAAGCTCTCCAGCTATCACGTGGATTGATATCTTCCAATACGGCCTGTGCAAACGCCTTGATATGCTCCTCTGTTACTGGTTTTCCTTTTGCCGTATTCTCCGCTGAGGGCGCCCGCATAGGCACCGGACCGGCGACACCATATGCAATCCGGACGTCTTCCATAAATTTCTTATCGGACGATAATTTCACATTCACGGAACAGCCAGTGGTTGCAATATCCATGGCATTTCTCATGGCGTACTTAATATAATGTCCGTGGTATCCCTCATAAGCATTCTTTGGAATGAGAATCGCAGTCTGCAATTCTCCCGGACGCAAATCTACTTTTCCTGCTTTTATGTAAAACTCATGAATGGGAAGCCTGCGCACCCCTTCCGGTCCTGTAATCTCCACAATGGCATCCCATGCATGAAGCGTAGAAGCAGAATCCGCAGAGGTCACGCCATTGCAGGTATTTCCTCCAATAGTTCCGATATTACGAATCTGAGGGCCACCCACCATATCCACTGCTTCCCCCAGCACATTGATATGTTTCCGGATAATCGGGTCTTTGGTAATATGAGAAAAGCTAGTAAGGGAGCCAATACGGATTGCCCCATCCTCTTCATAACTGACACCGCGCATGGCATCAATTCCATAGATGCTGACCAGTTCTTTTCCTGCCCGTTTTCCTTCCCGCATCTGTACCAGGACGTCGCTTCCTCCTGCTATGATCTGAGCCTCCGGATGTTCGGTGAGAAGCCGGATTGCATGTTCCACACTCTCCGCCTCATAAAGCGCTTTGATATCATACATAATGGTAACCTCCTCCCTTTCCTTCTAAATGATATGTTCTTCTCTAAATCTACGGAACAGATTATGTGGATTCACAGGTGCCTCGTTAACTCCCACCCCGGTTGCCTGATAAACTGCATTCCTGATTGCAGGTGCCACAGAGCAGGTCGGCGGCTCTCCCAGTGATTTTGTGCCGAATGCACTGGTAGGTTCCGGATTTTCTACAAACAATGCTTTCAGACGCGGATGGTCCATAAACGTAGACAGTTTATAATCCAGAAGATTATTATTTAATGCGCGTCCCGTCTTTTCATCAAACATCAAACGTTCCGAGAGGCCGAAACCGATTCCCATACTCATACCGCCGTGCACCTGTGCTTCTGCCAACGCCGGATTAATCAATTTCCCGGCATCATGCACATTGACGATATCCAGAAGTTTCACTTTGCACATTGGAATATCTACTTCGACCTCCGCAATGGTGCATCCAAAGGAATATGCATTGGATTTAATCTGGGAAGTACTTTCTGCGGACAGATGCTGGCTGTTTGTCAGACTATATAATGCCTCTGTAGACAATTCTCCCAGTGTCATCAGCTCTCTTCCATCCGTGGTACGCACGATTTTTCCATCTATAATATCCAGGTTATAAGGCGGCATGCGAGTCAGTTCATGGGCATATTTTAAAATCCGTTCCCTAAGGAGCAGCGCGGTCTGCCGAATCGCAAACCCTGCTGTGTAGGTTTGTCTGGATGCATATGCACCCGTTCCAAACGGTGTCACATCTGTATCCTGGCAGGAAACAACATGTACATCCTCCAAAGGAACGCCCAGCACATCTGCGGTCATCTGTGTATACGCGGTGTCTGCTCCCTGTCCAATCTCTGTCTCTCCAAGCTGAACCTGCAGGGAACCATCCTGATTCAATACCATACGGCAGGATGAGGTTTCCAACGAAATGGGCCATACCGCCGTGTTGTACCAGAATACGGATACACCGACTCCACGACGGATGTCTCCGGTCTGGTTTTGGTATTCTTTGAACTTCCGTTCATAATCAATAGCTTCCATAGCTTTGTCCAGACATTGATTAAAGGTGTCGTCATACAGCTCATTTTTAGAAAACGGATCTACGAAACCAACAGGCATCAGATTCTTACGCCGGAATTCGATTGGGTCGAGCCCCATTTTTGCAGCCACATCCTCCGTATGACATTCCACCGCCCACATAGCTTGAGGAATCCCATATCCACGCATTGCACCTGCCACAGATTTATTCGTGAACACGGTATACGCATCCACCTCTACATTTTCACAAGGATACAATTGAGGAAATGCACCTGCTCCTTTTGCCACAATGCTGTGTCCGTGGGAAGCATAGGCCCCCTGGTCAGAAAAGGCTTCCAGTTTCCGGGCCGCGTAAGTTCCGTCAGGACGCACCCAGGAAATAATGTGGCTGCGGATAGAATGGCGTACACGGTTCGTTACAAAAGTATCTTCCCTTGGAATATCCAATTTTACCAGATGCCCTCCCAATTGCATACACAGCCATGCACAAAGCGGCTCATACAGCACATCCTGTTTATTGCCGAATCCGCCGCCGATATAAGGCTTGATCACACGTATTTTCCCCCAGTTGACACCCAATGCCTGGCCAACCACCCGGCGAACTATATGAGGAATCTGAGTGGAAGCTGTCACCGTGATACGGTCTCCTTCCATCTCTGCACAGCAGATAAAATTTTCGATATGGCAATGCTGCACCACAGGAGTCTCATACCATCCTTCTACTTTTGTCAATCCAGGCTCCTGGATTGCTTCTTCATAATTGCCTTTGCGGATGGTGGTGTGCTTCAAAATATTGTTCGGGTATTTTTCATGAATCTGAGGCGCACCATCCTTCATTGCCTCCTGCACATCCAACACAAACGGATACTCCTCATACTCTACTTTGATTGCACGAAGTGCCTGTGCCGCCGACACCTCATCTTCCGCTACCACCGCTGCAATATCATCCCCATAAAAACGAACTTCCTCCGTCAAGACCAATCGGTCCGCCACATCCTGATGACCTGGGTCCGTGGACCAAGGATGGCCCGCTGTTGGGAAATAGTGTTTTTCCTTCACGTCGAAACAGGTAAATACCTTCACCACTCCTGGAATCTTTTCTGCTTCACTGGTATCCACGGACACTACTTTCCCGTGAGCAATCGTGGAATGCAGTACCTGTGCAATATATGCACTTTTGTCGCACAGATCATCCGTATACTTCGTGCGCCCGATGACTTTATCGTAAGCATCCACACGAGTTACCTTTTTTCCTACATACATCGTTTCGCCCTCCTTTTTAAATCATAATCTTTTTCATATTCTTCCTTATATCTCACCATTGATATAACTTCCCATATGCTCCTTCATTTGCAGATATCCCTCTTCCGTGATTACAATCTTTCCTTTTTGGATATCAATCAGATTACTGTCCTTCAGTTTCTTTATATTACGGTTCAGCGTTTTCACGGAAAATCCAATTTCCTCTGAAAGCTGCTCTCTGCTCTGCCTCAGCTCCAACACCTTTTTCACCGGCTGCTTCTGCTCATACTTTCGCATTAAGTGCATCATCAAACGCTCTCTGCCTTCGATAAAAAGATATTTCCGTGCATCGGCTGTCTGTGAAATCAGCCTGCGCATATTCTCCTTCGTCCGCAGAAATAAGGCATCCACATCATTTCGCAGCCATTCCATATAGTAAGAAGTGGGAATAAGAAGCACACGGCATTTCGTAACGGTCACAACACCAATCCGGTAATTAGAAAGGCCGGCAAAATACTCAATCTCACCGAAGAAGTCCCCTGGTCCATAATCTTTAAAATAATAGGGCTTTTCATGCATCGGCCACTCGATTCCTGTCACTTTTCCCGACAAAATAATATAAATGTTACTGCATTTTTCACCCGCTTCAATCAAAGTCTCATCTTCCGCGACTTCCATCACCCGCATATAATACTTTACTTCTTCCGTACAATTTTGAAAAAGCATCTCCATGTACGTCTGCTTCTTTAACGGCAGCTCCTTAAATACGTCCATAAGCCTCACCTCTTCTTGAGATACATTATATCGGATAGGCATGATAAATAAAAAGGACGAATGACCTATTTTTTTAATATTATCGAAATATGGCATTTTTGACAAATATATTCTTATTTTTGGGTGATAGGGGCTTGTGATTTGTGTATTTTTACTATACATAAACCGTCCTTTCTCACTCTATATACAGACAGCTATGTATTTCTATGCATCCTGGCAGAAAAGTGATATATTTTTCAAAAAGGATACAAAAAAGATATATTGGAATGGTAATATATAAATACAACAACGGAGGCGGACCATGAAACGTAGATTATTGATCATAGAGGATGATTTTTTAATGGCTGAAGCCACGGCCGATTATTTTACCGGCAAGGGCTGGGATGTGGAAACAAAAGAGGACGGAATTTCGGCCTTGGAGCTGCTTCAAAGGCAAAGCTTTCATCTAATTTTACTGGATGTGATGATGCCGGGAATGGATGGTTTCGCCGTATGCCGGGAAATCCGCAGGAACAGTGATGTCCCTGTTATCTTCATCACAGCGCGCGTGTTGGAGGAGGATATGCTGAACGGATATTCTCTGGGTGCGGATGATTATGTAACAAAACCTTTTTCCCTTCCTGTACTGTATGCAAAGGCCATGGCGCTGACTGGCAGGATACAGGGTGATACCCCTATGCTCGAAATGGGATGCCTGAAAGTGGATGTAAATAATCACAAAGTATGGAATGACGGGCAGCTTCTTTCCCTGCCGCCGAAAGAATATGATATGCTCCTGTTCTTTCTGGAAAATCCCGGACGTATCTACAGCAGAGAGCAGCTTCTGATTCGCTTCTGGGGCTATGATTTCGACGGAAATGAAAGAGTTGTGGACAACCATATCAAGAAACTGCGCAAGGCAATCGGCTCCTGCGGATGCAAGATAGAGACTGTACGAAAAGCCGGATACCAGTTGGAGGTGGATACATGAAAAATAAATCAAAAAGAAAAAAGAAACAACTATGGAAACCTGTCGCCATCGGGTTTGCCGCCACATATCTGATGATTATGGGATTAGTAACCTGGCTGGTAAAGGGAAGGTATGTGGAAGAATATGAACAAAGCTGTACAAGCATCGCAGCTTCCCTGATTGACAGCGGAACCGACATAGAAGAATCCGCGAGGCAGGAGGGATGGGATGAGGATGAAATATTCAGAAATTACCTCACCCTGGCAAACTCGTATTTTCTTGCAAAAAATGAACCTTATGTGCTGTTTTCTGCGGCGTTTTATGATAAGCAAAAGAAACTTCTGGCAAAAAGCAGCGATGTCATTGATGGGGTATCGAGCACCAGTTCCGCCGGTGAAACAAGGAAGAGCTTTCTATTGGATGATTTTCTTCTATATGAGGAGAAAGAAGAACTTGCCGGTTATTACTGGGAAGATCTCCACGAGCGGATGGAATCTGAGGATCTCGTTCCAGAGAAATACCGCATCTCTGTCCAATGCTCTGCGGACGGACAGAATCTTTTGGGAATTTATGTCCAGCAGATTACCTGGGAGGAAGATCCTGGAGAACCTCCTTATTACGAAAATCCTCTGGATGGAATTGTCCATAGTATAACAATGATTGAGTCCATTGATTCAACCGGCAAAGAAATCGGAGAAAAAAAATCCTTTCATGAAACCGACAGTAAGATTGTATGGCAATGGACGAATCCTGATTTCAGCGATGAGCAGCGCAAAAAGGAACTGATTCAAGATAGGGTACTTTATTTTCCATACCTGAGAACTTCTTATAAAAACTGGCAGCAATGGAGCCGGAGTAAATACCTTCAAGATTTTCCAGAAGAGGGAAGCTTTGAGTGGGAAAGCGGACCTGAGTATTCCATTCCCGCTTTTCAGACTGAGACCGACGGCTTCTACTACAGGGGCAGGTTCCCGGTGGCCATCGGATTTATAGACGACCCCGGCCTTTATCTGGAAATCCGCATGGAAGCCCGCCCCTGGCTTGCTTCTATGAATTATATGAAATATATCTATCTGGCCGGATTTGTATTAACGTTTGCATGTATGGCAATTATCATCTATATGCTCAACAGAATATATGACCAGCAAATGCTTCTGGAAGAGACCCGCCGGGATTTTACCAATGCCATGGCGCATGAATTGAAGACTCCTCTTGGCATCATCCGCAATTTTGCAGAAAATTTATTCGAGCATAATATGGAAGAAAAGCGGGACTACTATATTTCTCAGATTATCGGACAGACCGAGGAGATGGATGAACTGGTTGCACAGATGATCGAGGTTTCGAAACTGGATTCGGAAAAGATGGTTTTGAAAAAAGAACCTGTTTCTTTTTCAAAATTAATCCATCAGCAGTCTGAGCGGTTTGAGCCCATGATCTGTGAAAAAAATCTCCTCCTCCGGTATGAAGAAAAAGCTGATTTTCAGGTGGAAGGGGATACGGAATACCTTGCCAAAGCAGTTTGGAACCTATTATCCAACGCAGTAGATTATAATGTGGCCGATGGAACTATTTTGATTAAAATAGACAGCAATCTTTGTACCATTGAAAACTCTGGTTCGCCCTTGGATGAGGAACAGCTTGCACATGCCTTTGACCTGCTCTATACGAGCAATAAGAGCCGCGGCGGAACGGAAAAACATATGGGAATGGGACTGTTTCTGGCAAAGAAGATTCTGGAACTCCATCATATAAACCTGGCTCTGGAAAATACAGATAAAGGGATTCGGGCAGTGATTCAAAGATAAGGAGAGCGCCATGTCAGGAAAGCACAAAAAAATATTAATCATATCTGTATTTACATTATTACTGGTATCCTGCGGCAAAGAGCAGCCGTATGATTCTGTAGAAGAAAAAATTCTGCAGAAAGAACGTCTTGATATCATAACGGAATCTCAGAGCGAAGAGATATCTTCAGACAAAAAGAATGAGTATAAACGTGAAGAACTGGAAAACAGGCTG
>CANOBT010000085.1 GCA_947564305.1 uncultured Lachnospiraceae bacterium
TACATCGGCGAAGATAGCAAGCCACATATTGACAATGCCGAATATGCCAAGAACACAACGATTTATAGAGATTAATGAATCATTGAAAAATTTGATTCCCATTTATGGAAGGAGACAAATATGATATTTGGAAATATTCAGAATCTGAAAGAATATACCTATCTAGAAAACGGAATCTTGGAGTGCTTTAAATATGCCGAAGAGCATGATTTAAAAAGCTTTGAAAAGGGCAGCCATGAAATTGATGAAAAACGCTTATTTGTCAATATTGTAGAATATGAGACCGTGGAAGCCGAGAAACGTTTTTGGGAAGCACACCGGGAATATCTGGATGTCCATGTGATGCTGGACGGTACAGAGCAGATTGATTTGAATTTTATCGAAAATATGGATGTGAAGGAATATGTGCCCAAGGATGACTTTCTTCCTATGGAAGGAGAAAAAAACAGCTCCGTCATATTACGTAACGGCGATTTTCTAATCTGCTATCCAAGTGATGGACACCGCACGGCAGTTGCAGTGGGACAATCTGAAAAAATCAAAAAGGCAATTTTTAAAGTGCACATATAATCTCTTTTTCTCCCGGCCGGTCATTCTAATGGCTGGCCGGGAAATCATACATTTTAACATTTGCGGATATAATCAGAATATATTATAATAAAAAGGTGAACATAATTATGAAGAAATATGTGAGCATTGATATAGGCGGGACAGCAATCAAGTATGGAGTCTTAAACGAGGACGGAGAAATACTATGCCGCAGTGAAATGCCTACCGAAGCATACAAGGGCGGCCCCTCTATCCTCGCAAAAGCAGTCGATATTGTAGAGCAATACCATCAGTCTGATATACTCAGCGGAATCTGCATTTCCACCGCAGGCATGGTAGATACGAAAAAGGGGGAAATCTTCCACTCTGCATCCTTGATTCCTCATTATGCAGGAACCCGTTTCAAAGAATCGATGGAAACAAAATTTGGAATTCCCTGTGAGGTAGAAAACGACGTAAACTGTGCAGGGCTCGCTGAATCTGTGTCCGGAGCTTCCAAGGGCTGCTCCCCCTCTCTCATGCTGACGATAGGGACCGGCATTGGCGGCTGCATCGTCATTGAGAACCAGGTTTTTCATGGATTTAGCAACAGCGCCTGTGAAGTCGGATATATGCATATGTCAGGCAGTGATTTTCAGACATTGGGAGCTGCCAGCATCCTTTCCAGAAAAGTCGCGGAATGGAAAAACGAGCCCGCACAAACTTGGAACGGATACCATATTTTTGAGGAGGCAAAAAAGGGGGACGAGCTCTGTATCCGGGCCATCCGTGAAATGACAGATGTATTGGGCCAGGGAATTGCCAATATCTGCTATGTACTAAATCCGGAGATGGTGGTGCTTGGCGGGGGCATCATGGCTCAGGAAGAGTATCTGCGGGAGCCCATACAAAATGCAGTAAATCAATATTTGGTTCCGAGTATTGCGTCCTGTACCAAAATTGCATTTGCAAAGCATAAAAATGATGCCGGAATGCTTGGGGCATTCTATCATTTTATGCAGCGTCAGGACACGAACTGGAAATACCGCTAAAAAAGTGAGGGTGTAATGGAGTATTATGTAAAATCTGTCGTACCGATGATCGAATCCAATTATGATAATTTTACAATGGTAGAAAAGACGATTGCCGATTTCTTCATCCAAAACCGCAAGAAAATGGATTTTTCCGCAAAATCTATCTCTGAAAAGCTCTATGTATCGGAAGCGTCACTGTCCCGTTTTGCGAAAAAATGCGGTTACCGGGGTTATCGTGAATTCGTATATCAGTACGAGGAAACTTTCGTTGAAAAAGAGGAATCCATGACTGGTCATACAAGGATGATCCTGAATGCCTATCAGGAGTTGTTAAACAAGACGTACAGTCTTGTAGATGAGACACAGATTGCCAGAATCGGGAGGTATCTGAATCAGTCGGAACGTGTCTTTGTATGCGGCAGGGGAAGTTCCGGACTTACGGCAGAGGAAATGGAATTCCGGTTCATGAGAATCGGAGTTGATATCGACTCCATCAAAGACACAGATTTGATGAGAATGCAGGCCGTATTCCAGGACCGTCAGAATCTGGTGTTCGGAATCAGTATCAGCGGTGAGAAGGAGGATGTGCTCTATATGTTAAAAGAGGCGCATCGAAGAGGGGCAAAAACCGTACTTCTGACGGCAAAGAACCGGGGAGTCTTTGAAGAATTCTGCGACGAGATCGTCCTTCTCCCGTCATTGAAGCACCTGAACCATGGAAATGTCATCTCCCCACAGTTCCCCATCCTGGTAATGCTTGATATCATCTATTCCTATTATGTAGAACAGGATAAGTTTGCAAAGGAAATCTTGCATGACAATACGCTGCGGGCGCTGGAAGAGGGGAACAAGAGACACCGTAAAGTAATTGATTAAAAAGGAGTACAGTCAATGATTATTCAAAATGTAAAAGTCTATAACGAACATCATCAGTTTGTAGACGGAGAAATCACCATCCGTCATGGAAAGTTTGAAGCAGTTCATGAGACAGATCAGCTCTCGAACAAGGACATTTCTGCAAGAAAAGTATCGGATGGAATATGCGAAGAGGACATCGCATCTGATGAAGATTTGATTCTTGACGGCGAAGGCTGCTATGCAATTCCTGGTCTGATCGACCTGCATTTTCACGGCTGCAAGGGATATGACTTCTGTGACGGAACACAAGAAGCGATTGCTGAAATAGCAAAATACGAGGCATCTGTCGGGGTAACTGCCATCGCACCTGCGACAATGACGCTCCTCGTGGAAGAACTAGAGGCCATTTTGTCAACCGCTGCGACCTATAAAAAAGAGGCGGAAAAAGAAGGATTTTCAGGAGCGGATTTCGTGGGAATCAATATGGAGGGTCCTTTCATCAGCGAGGCAAAAAAAGGCGCCCAGGACGATCGAAATATCATTTCCTGCGATGCAGATGTCTGCCAGCGTTTTCTGAATGCTTCCGACGGGCTTGTCAAATTCGTGGGAATCGCGCCGGAGCGAAACGAAAATGCGTTAGAGTTCATCAAAATGATGAAGGACAAAGTTCATATTTCCCTTGCTCATACCAATGCCGATTATGATACGGCAATGGCTGCATTTGACGCAGGGGCTGACCATGCGGTACATCTGTATAATGCCATGCCTTCCTTTACCCATCGGACACCGGGCGTGGTAGGCGCGGTGTCCGACAGCGTTCATGTAGATGCGGAAATGATCTGCGATGGCGTGCATATCCACCCTTCTGTAGTACGCTCTACATTCAAGATGCTCGGTGCTGACAGAATCATTCTTATCAGCGACAGTATGCGCGCCACTGGTATGCCGGATGGACAGTATACCCTGGGCGGCCTGGATGTCAATGTTGCAGACGGAAAGGCAACCCTCGTATCAAACGGCGCACTGGCAGGTTCTGCAACGAATCTGTTTGAGTGCATGAAAACCGTAGTCAAAAAAATGGGGATTCCATTGGAAACCGCCGTTGCATGCGCTACTGAAAATCCGGCAAGGTGTCTGGGAATTTCTGATGAATATGGTTCCATTTCACCTGGAAAAAAGGGAAATTTGCTGCTTCTGAATCCGGAATTGGATTTAAAGGCAGTCATCAAAAATGGGGTGCGGATTCGTTAATCCGCGCCCCCATTGATAGCTTCTCCTTTTATTCTATTCGTTTTCCCTTGAAGCCGATACCTCATTCTGCTCGCCTTCTTTTGAAGCTGCCATTTCATTTTGCTCCTCTTCTTTTGAAGCCGCTGTCTCATTCTGTTCATTTACTTTATCCGTTGTCTCCGCCACAATTTCTCCGATATCTGAAACTAATTCTGCGGACTTTTGCTCCAATTCGGAAAGTTTCATTTCCTTTTTCGCAATCATTTCTTTTGAACTTTCTAAATCGTTTCCATATATCCGATCCAATTCAATCTCTGATTTCAAGACACGGGCTTCACCGTCCACTCTTGTTTTCACGGATTCAACTGTTTTCGCTTCCTTCAGCCCCTGGGACATATTCACTACATTGGCAAGCCTTTCATTCTCAATCTCCTGTTTTGTTTTCGGCGTGGCTTTTGGCTTCCCCTTCTCAGTCTGCTTCTCCATCTCTTTTGCCATAGCCTGGGAAATCTGCTGGTCTACATCTTTCAGTTGTTTCTCATAGGCTTCTAACTGGGATTTGATGGATTCCATAGACCTGCCGTCTTCTTTTGCAGAACTGATTAAAGAATCCTTTTGTTCCAGAATACTCATTTTCTGGTTCATAAGTGATTCCACCAGACTGCTCTGCTTTCCCTGGGGTGATAGGAATACCAGGTCCTTTCGTTCTTCCTGTACTTGTGCAGTCCCATTCTTCCCATTTTTTGCAGCCGCACTCTGATTAATACGGTAAGAATTAAAAATTTGATTCTGCGTAATCGGGTTAAAATTCAGTTTCATATTCACGCTCTCCTTCTTGAAATGTCAGATTTTAAAACATCAAGTTTCGTTTAGAAACTATGAAAGTAGATAGTCAAGATATATGAGATTTTTCATACCTTTCTTACGGCATCTGTTTTAAAAGTGCAACCCAAAAATTTTTTTCATTACTCCGATAGGGAACGCACAAGTTCTCGCTCTGTCCCCGGTAATCTACATCCACGCAGTTCCCGCTTGAACCCATTTTGGGATTTTTCGTATACCCTCCGAATCCAATCCAAAACCGTTCACCCTCAATATCATATTCCTCCAAAATACGATCCATGGCGGCCCTTTGTATATATACATATTCATCGTCCCAGGATAATGCCTGTTCAAATTCTCCTTTGTTCAAGATGATATATGGTACTTCCTGAGACAACGGATACAGTGCAATCTCATCTAGCTCCGTATAGAAAGGATAAGAATGATGGGCAATCATCAGAAATATTACTGTAAGAAGCGCGGCGCTGCTGATGCATAACGCTCTTACTGCAGTCACTCGATATGGTTTGAATGCCGCAATTTGGAAAATCCTTCGCCTCACATCCCTGTAATTCCTCTCTTCTGCAAATGCAGTGGCTGAATGTCCCGTACCCGCTCCTCTGCTTTTTGGTTCTAAAAGCCGCATACTTTTTAAAAGCAGCATCCCATAATCTGAAGCGCTTTGACTGCTGTTCTGAATCGTGACTTTATCACAAATCTCTTCCAAATCCATTTGAAAAGACTGTCTGAATAAGCCAAAGAGGAAATTCGGCCACAACAAAATCTGTATGATATCCCACAATAAGTAGAGCCATAAATGTCCTAACCTGATATGAGTCTGCTCATGAAACAAAATCAACTCCACTTCCCCAGAAGGCATTTCTTTCCACAAAATCTCCGGAAGCACAATCTGAGGTTTAAACAGTCCCGTGGTAAATGGAGTTACCGCCAGTGCATTCACCCTTATTTTCTGTCCGCAAACCTGCGCCTGCTTCATATGTTTCACAACTCTATGAAGTCTTCTCCTACCTGAAAAAAGAATTTCCGCACAAATTATCATCCCCAACACATAACCATGCCTAATCCACCAATAACGATCACAAAGACTTAGCCACCAGTCGAGCCACCGGCAAAAAATATATGCTTCGTAAAAAAACTTCAGCTTTCCCAAAAACGGTGTTACGAGAAGGATTCCCCAGACAAACCCTTTTAAGAATACGTTTTTTCTGAAAAGAACTCCTCGCAGAAACAGAACAAGAGTAAACAAGAAAAACGAAACAAACACACACGTTCCAAGCGATACTGCGATATACGCAGCGATATAATCCAGGGTATTCAAAGTCAGATTGTCTGTCAGCCCTCCTGCCGTTGCCATTATTTTTTCGTTCCTCTGCTCTTTTCTAAGATTTCTGTCAATTCCTCCAACTGCGTCTCTGTCAATGACACGTTCTTTAATAACGCTGCTGCCGCATTCGCATAACTTCCGGAAAAATAACTGTCCGCAAACCTTCTGCTCTTCTCGTTCAGACATTCCTCTTTTGATTTTAGTGGGGAGTAGATGTATACCCTTGCATCATTTTCATCTACTACATAATTTATAACTCCTTTCTGACACAAACGGTTCAGCAAAACCCGGATCATTCTTGGAGTCATATCTGCACGGCCTTTCAACTTTTGTATGATTTCCGAAGATGTCAATGGGGTACCGCCATTCCAGAGAATTTCCATTATCTGCCACTCACTCTCACTGGGTGTGGTTTCTTTTTTTGACATACGCTGCCTCCCTTCTCTATTGGATTCCCATATTTTATCCTGACATTATATATATCGGTTAACATTTGTTATTTGTTAATAGGTGTTATTAATTTTATCACAATAATCCCCCATTCCGATAATCTACTCAGATAGGAATCAATATTTTCAAATTAAACCAGTTGTCCTCCACATTGATATCTAATTCTCCGCCATATTTATGCACCGTATGACGCAGACTTTTTAATCCATACCCATGAAATTGAACTTCTTTTTTGGTAGTAACAGGAAGATTTTGATCAAAGGCCAGTTCGCCTTCACAATAATTTTCAAACCGTATGATCAAAAAAGCCTGCTGTACAAACATGGACACATGAATCATCCGTTTTTCTTTTTCCGAAATCTTCTTCTCACACTCGATGGCATTGTCCAATGCATTTCCAAAAATCGAGCAAATATCCATCACATCCATAAAATCCAGACGCGCGCCGTCCACCACATAGGTCAGCGCAATATCATTACGCATACAGTACAGATTCTTGGTAGTCAGGAGAGTATCCAATACCTTATTTCCTGTTTTATTCTGGGCCTCATAATCCTTAATCTCATTCTCCATCCGGTCCAGATATGCATTCCGTTTCTCTTTATTTTCTTCCGCGCGCAACGCGATAATATGGTGCTTCAGGTCATGATATTTATAATTGATCAAATCCAAAGTTTCCTGGGATTGTTGATACTGTGTATACTGATTATGCAGAATCATCTCCATACTTTCCAAATCGTGCTGCGTACGCAGATGAAGCCTCTGGATATGGTAGGCAACAAGGATTGCAAGACCTCCCAGATCTATCAGTGTCCGCACATTGAAAATATCCGAGGCGTATCTGCCGCTGAACGGAGTATTGGAATATACAAACCCGATATTACTCATCAGGAACACAGAGATTCCAATAATTGCAGCAAAGAACAATTCCCGCCCTGTCAGATTCAACCGCTCTGTCTTTGAGATATAATGACTGGAGATTGCTTCCATCACAAAGTAAATGCTGCCATAAACCATCACCAGCAGCACCAGACCGAACCATAAGTTTTTACATCCGATTCCATAGTAAAAAAAACAGTGAAGCTGCCATTCTAAGGAGGCCATAAACTCCGCAAGAACAAAAGCCTTCACGCAGATATACCCTGCATCCAAACTGCTGATATCACAACTGATGCAGAGAAAGCAATACATCAGAAAAACTGCCATTGCCATACATAACATCCATAGGGGGCCATCCAGTCCTCCTGTGCAGACCAAAAACGCAGACTGAATCAAAAAAGCTGCTGCTGCAATTCCCCAAAATTTCCACCCGGAAAAACGCCGTATCCCTTCCCGCATGCATAAGATACAAGCTAACCATTCTGCAAGCGCCGTATAGATACGAGGAATATCCGGCAAAATCTGACCTGCTGCCCAATCTCCCATCCTATTTCACCTCACTCCAATATTTGGTTAATTCCTGCATAAAGGCATTCATTCTCGGCCTGCTTAAAAGCAGTTTTTGCCCTTTTACAACCGCACATTTATCCTTGACGCCTTCCACATGCTCCAGATTAATCAAATACCCTTTATTACCACGGGAGAAATGCATATTTTGAAGAGCCTCCTGCGCGCTCTTCATAGTGCCGCCAGATAAGAAGCTTCCTTCTTTTGTATAATACACCAGATTATGCCCCTCACTCTCAATATAATATATGTCTGACACTTCCACACGCTTTACTCCGCCTTTAATCGGAATCACCACAAACTTCTTCCCTGAACGCTTCAATCTGGCAATCGCACGTTTCAGTTTTTGGCAAAACGCAAAATAAGATACGGGCTTTAGAATATAATCTAATGCCCCTACCTCATATCCTCGGATTGCATACTGAGACATATTGGTAATAAATATGATTACCACCTCGGAATCCACTTTCCGAATTTCCTCCGCAGCCGTCATCCCATCTATAAATTTCATCTGGATATCCATCAGAATAATATCATACTGTGCCTTATAATCTGCTGTAATCCCATCTCCATCCCGAAATACCTTGATATTGAATTCTTCTTTTTCTTCCTTCTGGTAGTCCTCCAGGTATTGAAGCAGCTGAGAAATATAAAGCTCTTCATCTTCTACGATTGCTATCCTTATCATCTCTTCCTCCTTATGATACCGGAAACAGCCTACCCTTCCCCCTGTCTTATGTCATCATACAATTTTACGGTCCCCATGTCAATGAAATATTATCACCCATAATTCATCACAAGTCTGCTAAACAGACTCTCGGTTTACAATCTCTCCGCTTCTGCCCCCTGATTTCCGCCAAAGGCTGATTTCCCCGATTTCCATCGTTTTGTCCAAAGCCTTACACATATCATAGATGGTCAAAAGTGCTGTACTCACTCCCGTCAAAGCTTCCATCTCCACTCCGGTTTTTCCAGTTACTTTCACTGTACAGAAGCAATATATTTCTCTCTCATCGGGTTTCATTTCAAACCAGATACGGCAGTTTGTAAGGGGCAGGATATGACACATCGGTATCAGTTCCGATGTCCTCTTGGCCCCCATGATTCCTGCTGTCGCTGCTACAGAAAGCACATCTCCCTTTTTCACTGTGCCTGCTTCTATGGCTTCATATACCGCCTGATTTACCTTGATTTTTCCGGCTGCAGTCGCTTCACGCACGGTCTCTGATTTTTCAGTCACGTCTACCATGACTGCATTTCCATTGTGATCAAAATGTGTAAGTCCCATAAAAATCTCTCCAGTCTGTCTCCACCTGCAGCACAAGTGATTCATATATTCAAAGTATAGCAAATATAGTTAACTCCGCCCGCATTCCCCGTCTGTTCCCCGCAGAATCCCAATCCCATGACCCAAATGAGGAAGTACATATTCCAGACTTTCTTTTACTGCTTTCGGACTGCCCGGAAGGTTCACAATCAAGGTTTTTCTGCGGATACCGGACACCGCACGGCTCAACATGGCGCGCCCTGTAATCGTAAGTGAATATTGCCGGATGGCATCTGCAATCCCATTTGCCATCCTGTCGCAGACCGCAATGGTCGCTTCCGGCGTAACATCCCGCTCTGAAAATCCCGTGCCGCCCGTCGTAAAAATCACATTCACCTGTCTTTGGTCCGCAAGCCTGCATAGTTGATGCTCCAAGGCAGTCCGCCCGTCCGGAAGAAGCAAAGTCTCTACAACGTCATAGCCTTGCGCCTTCAAAATCTCTTGTATCAAAGGGCCGCTTTTGTCCTCCCTCTGTCCGGCCGCCCCTTTGTCACTTAACGTAATCACTGCAGCGGTAAAGGGACGCTCCTCCTCCAGAGGCAGCAATGTCACTTCTGTTCCCGGAGAAATTGCCCCACCCTTGATAACTTTTGCAAATACCCCTTCCCGCGGCATGATACAGTCACCCATAGTATGGTAAATCTGGCAATGGCTATGGCATTCCTTTCCAATCTGAGTCAGCTCCAGAACAGCCTCTCCTGCCTGAATCTTTGTGCCAACCGGAATTTGCCGCAAATCGAATCCCTCCACTATCAAGTTCTCACCGAAAGCGCCGAAATCCACCTTGGCTCCTTTTGCCCGAAAAGCTTCTATTTTTTCAACAGATAAAAGGCTGACCTGGCGATGCCAATTTCCTGCATGGGCATCGCCTACAATTCCCCAATCCGGTTTCAAAACCGCAGAATCCACTTCCTTTTTCTGTGTTCCTCTCTTTTCACTGATACAAATTGCTAATATCTTTCCCATGTCCTGCCCTCTTTTCCTGCATTGCATTATCTATTACTTTCATCCGCCAATCTGCACCATCTGTTTTTTCTCCGTCACTCCGTCGAATACCTCAAACTGATGGCTTCGTGGTTTTAACGAAATTGCCCGATGGAATACTTCTTGTATCCGATGCTCCAACAACGCATCTTTTTCCCCCCGCACGACAGACCTCAAATCCATCTCTTCTCCGAAACACAGGCAAGGCTTTAACTTTCCCTGGGATGTGAGGCGCAGCCGATTACAGCTTCCACAAAATTTCCCATGTATGGCGCTGATAAAGCCGATACTCCCCTGCGCCCCTTTTATTTTGTAATAAACTGCAGGGCCGTTTCCATGGACTCGCTCATCCCTTTCCAAATCCGGATATTGGACTTTTAGTTTTTCCAATAAAATTTCATTGTAAACCGGCTCATAGTCTTTTCCATATCCTATCGGCATCATCTCTATAAAACGAACATCCACCGGCATCCGCGTCGTCAGCTCTGCAAGCTCCCGCCATTCCTGGTCATTGACCCCTTTTAGGAGCACGCAGTTCACTTTCACTGGAAGCCCCCCATCTATCGCCTGCCTTATGGCTTCAAGTACATGGGTTAATTCCGGTTTCCCTGTTATCCGCTGATAATGCTCTGGTTTTAGAGTATCCAGACTGATATTCACTGCATCCAGACCATTTTCCAAAAGCTGGGACAGATATTGTGGTAACAAAACCCCATTCGTAGTCATCGTGACCTGTTGGATTCCTGGAATCTGTTTCAGCCTTCCTACAAATTCTGCACAGCCAAAGCGTACCAAGGGCTCACCCCCGGTAATTTTCAGTTTTGTGATTCCTGACTTTGCAGCCGCACGGCAAATCAACTCGATTTCTTCATAGGTCAAGATATCTTTCATAGATACCAGCTTAATTCCGTCCGGCATACAGTATCGGCATCTCAGATTACATCTGTCTGTGACAGAAATCCGCATATAATCAATGTTTCTCCCATATCTGTCAGTCATATCAACTCCAGCAGCACGTCGATGACTCCGCCGCACACCATCCCTTCTTCTTCCGCATCGCTCCCGTTCATATCCACATGACAGGTACGAATCCCTCTTTCTCCCTCTCTCAGAAGCAAACGCGCCTTCGCGAGTATATCAGATTCTGCACAGCCGCCGCCGATTGTCCCGATGCATCTGCCATCCGGCAGCACCAGCATTTTTGCGCCAATCTCACGGGGCGCAGACCCCTTCCGCCTGATAATGGTCGCAAGAGCCTTTGGCTGTCCTGTATTTTTTTCATTGAGAATTGCATCTATGATCTCACGCGGGAAACCGCCGCAATTCTTTTCATTTTTCACCTGAATAATCTCTGCCATAATCGCTACGGCAATCTCCTCCGGAGTCTTTGCACCAATATTCAGTCCAATTGGAGTATGTACGCTTTGAATGATATCCGGATCAGCGCCATGCTCTGTCACCGATTGCTTGACCAGAGCCGCCCTTCTTCTGCTGCCAATCATCCCGATATAGGCATGTTCTTTTTTAGCAATCTGCTCTAAGCATACCTGGTCATACCTGTGACCTCTTGTTACGATAACGAAAAAGGTGTCTTTGTCCCCTTCTATTTTTTCAAGTGCCTGTTCGAACGGCTCACAGAGTACCTCTAAAGCCCCTGCTGCTCTTGCATTGTCTGCAAATTTGGGGCGGTCTTCCAGGACGGTAACCTTGCATCCGATCATAAGTCCAATCTGTATGACAGGAATCGATACATGGCCGCCGCCGCAGATGACAATTTTCTTTTCCCCACTCAGAAGTTCACAGAACACAGTACTTCTTCCAATGGTGTATATCCCACTGTCCGTAATTTTTTCTAATTCTTCCTGATGGCTGAAAGCAAGACCGGATTGTGCTGATTTCCATATCACTTTTTGATTTGACAAAAGAAGCTTTTCTCCCGAAAATTCTCCGTCGAGCACTGTCACTGCTATATTTGAAAAAGACATGTCAAGCGTCTGAACTGCTTTATAAAATTCTAACATTTTAAGAGCACCTTTCTTTTGAAACTATAAGCAAATACATCTATTCAGTAATCAAACGAAATATCTGCCCGTTCCTTTTTTTCGATTTCATAACATTATAGCACACCTCTTTTGGTTTTCAAACCTTTTGACAATAAGATAAAAACAAATTTTCTCGCAAAGTGAAAAGATTACGCCTCTTTCCTCTTACAATATTCCACTTAATTTACACCCTGCAATCACGACAGAAAACACCGCAACCCCTTTTTTCAGCATCCCCTGGTTAATCCGTTGTGCATTTTTGCTCCCGTAAAATACACCCACTGCATGTGCCAGTAATGCCGCCAACAGTATTGGGAAAATCTTCCGTAAATCGCACTGCGCCAGATATCCTGCTACAGCCGGAATCCCGATGAAAATAGAATTGAACAATGCCACTCCCACAGCCTTACGGATAGGAATTCCGAACACCACCAGGAGCGGCATGACCAACACCGGACCGCCTGCTCCAGACATGGAGCAGACCGCACCGGTCAAGAATCCGAGTAACAAGGTCATAGGAAGATTGTTTTCCATCGTAAATTTTTTTTCTCCGCTTTCTTTCCCTCCCTCTTTTCGCAGCAAGATTGAAATTCCGGACAACAGAACCACCAAATACAGCAGCAGCTTCACCTGACCTTCCGGAATAATCAAGTTCAACCGCACTCCCAAAACAGCTCCCACAAGGCTTCCGATGCTCAGCCTCAAGCCAAAGGCCAAATCCAGATTACCTGCCTTTTTGTAATTATAAGACCCCAGCACTCCTGATACAATAAATGCCGCAAAGCTGAGTGCCAACCCCTCAGAAACGTTCATCCCCAGGCTGGCCGTATAGAACATAGGAAGCAGAAAACCCGCCACACCACACAACCCCACCAGGGCTCCTACTACCAAATTTGCTGCAGCAGTCATTAATAAAGTTATCATTATAAAACGCCTTCCTTTTTCAAGTATTCGCTGATTTCAAACCGGATTTTTTCTTCATCCAAGGTCTTGATTTCACGATTTTCCATCAAAATCTTTCCCCCTACGACCATATCGCGCACATCCCCTGACTCTGCGCATTCAAACATGGTATGCAGCAGATTTCCACTAGGAAGCAGCCTTCCGGCATCTAAATAAACGCTGATAAAATCAGCTTTGTATCCTGCCTCAATTTTTCCGCACTGCCCCGCCTCATCAATGGCCGCTGCTCCTCCTTCCCAGAGCATACGGAATAAAAGTTCGGCCGGCATGATCTTGGGATTGCGGTTAGGAACTCCGTGGTAAATGTTCATCAAAGAGCGGAAAATACGCATTTCGTTCCATAGACTTAAACCCCCATGTGCTGCCCCATCTGTACCAAATCCCGGAATAATTCCACGTTCCGCCAACTCCGGAGTATCTGGCACTGCTTTCCCACAGTTACTGAACGGACAGTGACAGATTTTTACACCCCGCTCTTTGATCAACCTCTTTTCCTTCTCAGAAAGAATCAGGCTGTGCGCCCCCAGAAATTTTTCAGAGAGCACCCCCATTTTTTCCAGATATTCATAAGGTCGCAATCCCTCTCTTTCTATAATCCCGTCAATTTCCCCCTGGTACTCATTCATATGTGCCTGCAGCATTGCCCCTCGTTCCTGGGCATGGCCTGCTGCCAGTTCAGTCAGCTCCTGAGAGCAGGAATTTAATGCACGCAGAGAATAGTAAACCTTCAGGTTGCCTTTCTGGTTCCACTCTTCATACAGCCTATCCGTCTCGTTTACTGCCTGAGCCGCATTCATGGCAATACTTTCTGGAAGACCTTCCTCATCCATCGTCGAATAAGAAAGACATCCCCGCAGTCCGCTCGTTTCATATACCGCTGCCGCTGCGTCCATATGATAGCTACCTGCGTCTATAAAACCTGTCGTGCCAGATTTCATCATTTCCAACACTGCAACTTTCGCAGACAGTTTCATTTTCTCCGAAGTCAACGTGCTCTCAAAAGGCAGCATCACCCTTGTCCAGATGATTGGCTTCGCATCCAATACACTTCCCTTTAAAAGCTGCTGTCCCGTGTGCATATGGCTGTCAATAAGCCCTGGCATAAACAGCTTGCCTTCACCGGAAATCGTTTTCTCCGCCTGAAATTCCCTGGTGCCGCTTTCCGCCACTGCCAGTATCCTTTCGCCTGATACCGCAATGTCCATCCCTTTTTTCACCGTCTCATAATCCGTCATTACAATTGTATTTTTAATCAACAAACTACATTTTTCCATGCTTATGTTCTCCTTCCCATTGAACTTCCTAAAGCTGTCTATCCGAGTACTAAAACTGCTTCTATTCCCAAATGTTAGATTGCTCCTGTCAATGTCAAAATCAAAGAGTCCCAGATACAGGACCCCAGAAATGTTCCTGTCATTACCAACAGACCTACCACCAAAATCTTCGGCCCCTGCTTAATGAATGCTTTCAACTGGTCACCAATCGCTAATCCGGCATATGCGCCTACCATCGTAAATGGTGCCGTAAAGTTAATCTTTGCCGCCGCATCAATTACGAACATTCTGATTGGAGACAACGGACAGGCCAAAATCAAGCCGATAATTGCACAGTAAGCCACAATCGGAAGCTTTAAAGGAATTGTCTTCACACACACCACCGCCAGCATAGAAATAACAACAAGAACTGCCAATCCTGGAATAGAATCCAGGAATCCCACATCATGTCCTATAAAATTTGCCAGACCTGTTCCACACGCACCAATCGCCAACAAAAATAACCATTCTATGTATCTCATTTTTTTCTCCCTTCTATGCGTTGTTTTTAGATTTCACAAAGCGCCCCAGTTTTGGTTCTAATATACAATACAGTTTATCGCAGAGCGGAATTGCGAGAAACATATTAATATAGATTCCTGTGATTCCTGCCATAGTTTCCCCTACGCTTGCCAGGGTTTTTATCGTCTCTGCTGACTCTGGATAGATTGCACAGAGAGAAGCACTAGAGCTTGCCATCATAATCCCTGCTCCTACACCGGACGCCAGTCCCAGAGCTTCCGGATGGAATAATCCGGTCATAGCCACCGCAGAAGCCAGAATTCCGAAATAAATGGTTCCTATCATACCTCCTACAATGTAGATAGAAAGGCTTCCCCTGGCCTCTGCGGAATCTGAACCGTAAATGTTATTAATCAATGCCATATGGTATTCCCGGTTGATAGAAAAGCAGGCCCCCACTGCCTCCCGCTTCATACCAAGCAGAATCGCCACAGGTAATGCCAGTATGATGGCAAATAAATTTCCAAATCCATGAAGCAGTACCGCCGGACCTGCGTTTAGGATGGTCTCAATATTCGCTCCCGCCGTAATCCCCAGCTTAGCGATAAATGGTGCAATTCCAACCACCACCAGCTTTGAGGCCGCCTTGACCTGCTCTGTCTTTACAATCTTAAGCACCTCCGGCCCACTGAGCACCCCCAAGATAATAGCATAGAAAATCGGAAATAGTATAAACATTCCTTTTCCCACCGGAATCTGAATCTGCCCAATGCTGTCCGCAATCAGAATAAATATAAACGCCAGCAGATACACTTTCCATTCCACCTTAATCCTCTGCCCCAGTGATTCGTAGGCAAAACTTTCTTTCTGTTTCTTCATCTTTCATTACCTCCTGTGCCAATCTGCATTGCAAATTGATTTTTGTTGTATCCTGTTCTTTTTTTTGTTAAAATGATTTTATCGAAAATCTATTTTTTAAGATAGGACAAATGAGGGGTTTTTCAGTTATTTTGAAAATTTTGGCAATTCTTTTATTATTTTAAAATGATATCAGGATGATTGTTTCTTGCTTAGAAAATGAGAAATAAGATGTGAGGGGCAGATTCCAGGAGGTATGTTCAATGACTTTAGATGAATTGGAAAAAGAAGTTCCGAAATTAATAGACTACACCAGAACCATGCCTGATGAAATACGCAGGCTTGCCCGCATAAAGATTCATCCGCCAGGAGGCCTCATTCACCAGAAAGACTGCGAGCTTAAGTACCTGGGGATTGTCGCCAAAGGAGAGAACCGGGTAATCAATGAATTTGAAAATGGAAAAATCTATATGATCGAGACCAATCAGGCCATTGATTTTATCGGGGAAGTTGCCCTTCTTGCCAACAAGCCGGAAGCGTCTGTGACCATCGAAGCTCTGACAGCCAATACCGTTGTCTACATTCCACGGAAGGACGCAGAGAAATGGGTAAATTCTGATACACACATTCTCCGCAAGATGGCAGAACGTACCGCCTTCAAATTGTATCGCTCTTCCTATAATAATGGTTTGAAGCTCTATTATCCTCCTATGTTCCTGTTGGCAGACTACCTGGTAAGACTTTACGGACAGGTCTTTCCGGAAGTCAATTCCGGAAGTCTCAAAAATCCCCGTCCATTTGTCCTCCAAAAAACACGGACTCGGATAGGGGAAGAACTGGGAATGAACACAAAAACGCTGGATCGTACCATCCGTTCTATGAACAAGGATGGATATTTTTCTCTGGTAAAAGGGAAAATCACCTTTGGGTTGGAAGAATATCTCAATATGGTAGAATATCTCAGTACAGCTAAGGGATGAGAGATAGATCCACATAGAATAGAAACGGTAAGTATCACAATAAAAATCCCCTATACTCTACTTTCTTTTCAGTCAGTGAGTACAGGGGTATTTTTAAATTCATTGTCAGTTCAATTATTTCACCGTTAAAGATGTGATATGCGGATTGACTCCCTCATACCAGTATAAGAATCCTTCCATATCCACTGTATCACCAATCTTCAACTCCTTCACTGCCTTATATACATCTGTCGTATTGTCACACAGGTAAGATTCTACAGTGAAGGTATAGGTCTCTCCATTAACGGAAACATTAAAATACAAATCATCTCCATCCTGTCCGGAGCCATCCCAGGAATACAAAAATGCCGCTTCTTCCTCTGCATCTTCCCCGCCGGCAGCCTCAACCGTCATCCCTGTAAAGGATACGAACTGGTTCTGCTTGTCGATCAGCTCGTCTTTTCCGAGAAGAGAAGTCACATCCTCTGCCTCCGCAATATAATTTCCATCTTCAATTTCAAATGTCGCGTCAATGATCTCAAATTCTCCGGACCACTCTGCCTTATAGCCAGTCACCTTAATCTTTGTCCCCGGAGTCAATTTCTCATAGTCTTCCTCAGAACACGGCATATCATAAATGAAGTAAGCACCATCCTTATCCTGTGTGTAGAATGTTGCCTTATCTTCCCACCAGGACTGCTTTGCCTGAACATAGGTCTCTACGACCACCTCTGAATCCACATCTGCTGCCACATACTCGTCATAAGTCATGACACCCTCAGACTTCACATCCTCTGTCTCTGCTTCATCTTCGGAGGATGCATCTGACTCATCCGTAGCCGCATCCGACTCTGTGGATGCATTGGCTGCGTCATTGCCTGCCTTGTCATCATCAGAACCGCCGCATCCGGCACAGCCCAGTACAAGTGCACAGCTTAACAGTAATACCAACATCTTTTTCATTTTCTAAATCCACCTTTCCGCGAAAGATAAATAAGGCCGCAAATCCTCCCTGAAATCCTTTTTCTCTTCCGCCCTTCATTTTTCTCTGCCTATCCTTGAGAATCCTATAGGAAAATAGTTCCTGGACAAGCATCGATTTGATTTTACTCGAATTTTTCTGTAAAATCAATAGTATTATTGTGCAGTTCTTTTCTTTTTCCTTGCCGTCGAAACAGCAAAATACACAATCATCAGCGCCCATACCCCTGCCAGCGATGCCAGCAAAATCACGGATGTCCGAGGCAATTTGCCCAAATCTTCCTTTGCAGAACCATCCAGTACAGTGGCCGCACCCGGCTGGTCCAGACGATATAAGGATGTGATTTCTTCAAAAAGCTCTTCCATATACGCATCATCAATCGTTTCCCCCCGCCGTACAGATTTCACCGTATTTTCCACAAGCTGTCCCGACGCATTACGAAGGGATGTGGAACCATTGAATACAGGTGTCACAAAGGTGTGATCCGTATTATCCAAAAGCAGTCTCGCCGCCTGAATCTTCACATCATAATAGAGCGAATTATCTTCGCCGCATCTGGACAAATAATCCTGATATTCTTCGGACTCCTGTGCCTTTGATGTCACAGGCACATAGCCCTCTGTCTCTGAATAGGCGATCTGAACATCATTGCTCAAAAGATACTGGACAAACAGCCAGGAAGCCAGCACCTCCTGAGGATTGGATTTATTGAAAATACAGACCGAAGGTCCCTGGGATATCATCTGTGGATTTTTTATATCAAACTGCGGGATTGGCATGACTGCAGTTTCAAACTCTACAATTTTGTCCTCGCTCATATCAGACAGCGGCGCATTGGTTCCCATCCATGTGGCCCCGGCCGTAGAGTCTATAGCAAAAATGCATTGGCCGGCATTCAGGAAATTAGCCGGATAGCTGGAAATCTTAAAGGTAGAAAACGCTCCGCTCTCCCCATGCTCTGCGATGGTATAAAGCAGTTCTTTTGTTGTATCATTAAAGAGCAGGATTTCCCCCTCCTCGGTAGAATATCCGGCATCCTTTTGTTTGAGCATCTGAATCATCATATTATCTGTAGATTTATAGATAAACGGAATCAGCACTTTCTGCCCATTTACAAAAAAATTCTCTTCCTCATCCTGCGCCATTGCCGCCTCAGAAACTTCCCACACAAAGTCCCATGTCAAAGCATCAGGCAGTGTATATCCCAATTCCTCCACGAAAGTTTTATTGATATAGCAGGCTTCCGTAGAGCGCATATAAGGCACGGCATAGTAGTGCCCGCCAAATTGACATTCCTCCAAAAACTGCGGAATAATCTCATCTACCGTCGGGGCATCAAACTGAACTTCGCTTCCTCCCAGTCCATATGCCTCATCTGTGAAAAGCTCTTCTAAAGGCACTACCAGGTTTGTCCCTGTCAGATAAGTGGCAATGTGGTCTGGATAGGTGATACACACATTTGGCGTAGTGTTCGTAGAAATATTCGTAATCACATCATTATAAATTTTTCCATAATCCGTATATAGGCGCAGATTCACCTTAATATTCGGATATGCCTGTTCAAAATCAGCAATCGCCTGTTCATAAATCGCTGTCTGAGTCTTATTTGTATCATTTTTGGCCCAAAATGTAATCTCATATTCTTTGGAACTGTCAAACTCCTCAGGCATCTCAAAAGCATTCAGCCCTTTTGAACCATGACACCCGCCAAGCCCAATTATATTCCCTGTCGTCAATGCCAACAGAAGGAAAACAGACAGGATTTTTTTTCTCATTTTGCTCATCCCTTTGTTCCTCCTCTCGACACTCCTGCCATAATCTTTTTACGGAAAATCAAGAACAAGACTACTAAGGGAACAGAGATCACTACAACCGCCGCCATCATCGCCGGAATATTTTCCCGGCCAAATCCATTTTCCCTGATTTCCTGAATCCCATTTGAAACCAGATAATAATTTTCATCATCGGTAATCAGACGGGGCCATATATAAGAGTTCCAGCATTCAATCACTTTTAGGATTGTAACCGTTATAATGGTCGGCCTAGACATGGGTATCATGACCTTCCACAAATATTTCCAGTCACTTGTACCATCCACTTTCGCCGCATAATACAGGCTGTCCGGAATCTGCTCGAAATTCTCTTTCAGCAGGTAAATATAAAATACTGAGGTCACCGAAGGCAGTATCAGTCCTGGAAATGTATTTCTCATATCCAAATTCGTGATTGTTACGAAATTAGTAATGACCACTAGCTCATTGGGAATCATCATCAGAGAAAGAAAGAGCAGGAATGCAATATTTTTCCCTCTGAATTCCAATCTGGCGAACGCAAATGCCGCAAGGACGATTACTATCAGCATAAGAGCCGTAGTCACGACCGTGAAAATAAAGGTATTCAAAAAATATTTTCCAAGCGGCACAGCAGTGAATGCATCCACATAGTTCTGTAAGGTCGGTGATAATGTAAAAAACTTTGGAATATATTCCGAATTGTATGCACCATAGCTTTTCAGAGAAGTCAGCACCATCCAATAAAACGGAAACAGTACCACCACTGCCCAGAAAGCCAGGAGTATATAGGTAATCGTGCTCAAAGCTTTTTTACGGGCTTTCGCATTTTTTTCGATTTTTATATAATCTTTCATCGCTTTCGCCATTTCCTTTCTAATAGTGGACCTTCTTTTTACTAATCAATAAGTTGATACAGGTAATCGTGAGTACAATCATAAATAGAATGATTGCCGCTGCAGATGCATAAGAAGGATAACCGCCGCTGTCCCCATAGAGCATGTCATAAACATATCCTACGATGGTATTCATCTCCGCCGCATTCAAATCGGTTCCAAACAATGCCACCGCATCACTGTATGCCTTAAAAGCCCCGATAAATCCGGTAATCACCAGATAAAATATCATGGGCGAAATCATGGGAAGGGTGATACGCATAAAAATCCTGAATTTCGATGTACCATCCACCCGTGCCGCATTATAATAATCCTGATTGATGGATGACAATGCACTTGTCAGAATCAGGATTTTAAAAGGCATTACAATCCAGATTGTATAAAAACACAGCACGAACATTTTCGCCCAATAAGGCCCTTCAATAAAGTCAACCGAACTTCCGCCGAACCAATTGATCAGAAGATTGATCAGGCCGTCTGAGTATGCAGTCTTCTTAAATAAAATCATAAAGACCAGACCCACTGCCAATGTATTTGTCACATAGGGCAGAAAATAGATCGTCTGCAGGAAATTACGCAGAGCCGTAATGGAATTCAGCCCCACCGAAATCAACAATGCAATCCCTGTGGACAACGGCACTGTAATAATAACCAGAATAAATGTATTTTTTACCGCCTGTAAGAAATAAGGGTCATGCAAAATATAAGAATAATTGTAAACACCTGTGCCGAAATATGTCTGAGACGCAAAATTATATCCCTCCTCAAAGGAGTAGATAAAAACATCAATCAACGGATAGACCATAAAAAATCCCAGAAAGAAAATCGCCGGCAAAAGATACAGCCAGCCTTTTAAGCTGCTGTCACGCAATCGTTTTTTCATCGTCCTTATGCTCCTGTCTCAAAATAAATTCTTTCTTCCGTTTCCTTATCAAACAAAAATACCTTGTGGGGCAAGATTGCAAATCTTACTGTCCCACTGCTGATATCTGCCATATTTTCTGTACTGATAATAGAGCGGACTGTCGGTGCTAACGAGGCTTTGTTTGAGGAAACCACACTGATATCGCGGCCCATGACCTCCACTCCCCGCAAATCGCAGAAAAGCGGACCGTCTGCCCTGGGTACAAAGCCCTCCGGACGGATTCCGATATAGACTTCTCGTTCGATGTCCGTTTTCTCGATATTTAGAACCACATCCTCACCAATCGAAAGGCTGCCATTCTTTATTTTCCCATGGAACACATTAATCTGAGGATTTCCAAGGAATTTGGCCACAAACAGGTTCAGCGGATTATCATAAACATCCTGAGGCTTTCCGGTCTGCTGAATCACACCGTCTTTCATCACGACAATCAAATCGGAGATGCTCATTGCTTCTTCCTGGTCATGTGTCACAAAAATCGTGGTAATCCCTGTCTCCTGTTGAATCCGCCGGATTTCTTCTCTTGTCTGCAGCCTTAACCTGGCATCCAGATTGGAAAGAGGTTCATCAAGAAGCAGTACCCTCGGCATTTTGACCAATGCACGCGCAATCGCCACACGCTGCTGCTGCCCTCCGGAAAGCTCCCCGGGTTTACGCTCCATCAGTCCATCAATCTGAACAAGCCTGGCTGCCTCCTGTGCCTTTTCCAACATCTCCTGTTTCGACAGCTTGTCCTTTCCCTTTAAATTCTCTAAAGGAAACAAGATATTCTGCTTTACCGTCAAATGAGGATACAACGCATAATTTTGAAATACCAGTCCAATCCCACGATTCTCCGGCGGCAGTTCCGTTACATCATCCTCACCAAAAAAGATTTTGCCGCTGGTCGGTTTCAGCAAACCACTGATTAAGTGAAGTGTCGTGCTTTTTCCACAGCCGGAGGGTCCCAGCAATCCAATCAGACTGCCATCCGGTATTTGAAAATCAAAGTCATTGACCGCAACCACTTCTTCATGATTCTTCCTGCCGCGGCCAGGAAATTTTTTTGTAAGATTTTGTAAGATTACTTGCATTTGGCTTCCTCCTTATATTAAGCAGATTTAAAATGCGGGCAATTCCCGTATCATTTTTACTGCCGCTCCTTCACACTGCCATCACAAATTGAATTCGTACATAGAAAATAGGGGTATCTCCGGAATGTCCCTTTCTAAATCCACATCACCAATATAGGTAAATCCACATTTCTCATACAATTTCTTTGCCGGCGTATTATCTGGAACCACATCCAGACGTATAGCATCAAAACCATATTTCTTTGCATAGTCTATACAATATTCCACAATCTGCCTGCCAATCCCTTTTCTCTGAATGGATGGTTCTGTTGCCAGAGTATGGCAGACCATATACCTGCCCTTTGGCAATTGCCTGCTCCATACAGCATTCTCATAAGCGCCCTGGGGATCATCATTCAAAACGAATGCCCCAACAATTCTATCCTGTTCTACACACACAAATTGAGAACCCGCCTCTGTCATTTCTCTGACAGAATCTTCTGATGGATACTCTTTATAAACCCATTTGGGATAATTGATATGTTCGCAGAGATATTGAACTACACGGTCATAAAATTCACCGACTGCTTTAATATCCTCTTTACAGCATAACCTTATTATCATAAACTTATATCTCCTATTCTAAATTTTTCAACAGAACAGCTTTTCCTCAATAATTGTACTACAAAACCTCTTTCATGTCATTTTAATTTTTTACACTTTAACCCAGGAACGCGCAAAAAAGGACTCCCCGAAATTCTCAGGAAGTCCCATAAAGCCAAAACCAAAAACTTTTTACTTTTTATTCTGCAATATCTGCATACATGAAATGCCAGTATCCATATGGTGAATGCCAGGAGCCTGTAATCTTGTCACTCTGCAGCCAGAAGTC
>CANOBT010000086.1 GCA_947564305.1 uncultured Lachnospiraceae bacterium
GATTCCACGAATATAAATATGACGCATTCTCTTTTCCTCCCCTCCTTATATTTGAGACAAAACTATACATTCAGCATTTGCTCATATAAGTTCACAATGATACCTGCCTGTACCAACCAGATTATCAGCATTGACAGGAATACTCCATAAAGCAGCCCAAATAATCTTTTTTTCACCGGAACCGCTGCCAATAGCGAAAAAGTCATTCCTATATAGACAATCAATAATAACAGCTTATCTTCCACCTTAAGATACCATTCCCTGAAAGCCGTTAAATACCATTCCGTAAAAAACAGAGTAAAAGACAGTGAAGCAATCCAATTAGCATAATGCTTCTTTTTATGTAAATCCACTAATATAAAAGGCTAAATTTTCCAGGTATTGCCACGAGAATGAAGGACAATCGCCAAAACAACAATTCCAAAAGCTTTGTGCAGAAAATTTTCCGCAATGATTGTTTCATCCGTCTTTACCCAAAAATATTCTATTATTCTGGCTAAGCTGCATATCGTAAACAGTATTACACAGCTTAATACCGGCCTCTTTTTTTCAATATTTTTCATAGTATTTGCCCTGAAAATTCTGGTTTTCCGCCTTTTTATATTCTTCAGTTTTTCTCCGGGGCACTTCCCGACTCTGATTCACTGATTTCTGCCTTTAATTTATCCTGTAATTTCTTTTCCTCTCTGCCTCTTCTTTTTCTTAAAAACACAGACAGCTGTATTGATAATACACAGCAGTACAAAGAGGCTCGTAAAGTTTATCCAGATATCCCTGTATGCTGTTTTCGCCAGGGGTTCCCGCAATCCGCTTAAAGCTACATATGCGAACGCTAGCAGCTGAGAGGGAATATATGCACCCAAATACCTGAGAGCCAAAGACCGGACAGGCAGATTCGTATACAGTTCAAATGCCGCTATTCCAATCAGAAGAATCATAGCCCTGTCTAATTCATGCCAGTTGCCGCTTGGATCTTCATAAATCCCATTACAGAGATACAAAACACTGCTTAACAGGGTTATGACTGTATATATCATGGAATAAACTGACACGATACGGATCCATTTTTTCTTATTCATTTTCGCTCCTTTTCCAATAACTGCCTCTACAATGACTGCTTCTATATAGAAACAGAAATATTTGCAGCAGGCTCCGGTTTAGCTGTTTCTCCGGTTTTCGTATAGATTACCGGCTCCACCTTACTGGCATCCACTATTTCCTCTGCAGATATGTCATTGTCTGTACCAGTCTGAACCGAAGCATATTTTTCATCCGATGCTGACTTTCCACTTTCGCTGATGCTGACTGTATCCGTATCCCCTTTGCAGCTTTCCGATATCCTCTTTTCCTGCTCCTCACGCTCTTCTTTACGCTTCCGGATAGCCTTTTCCTGCTCTGCTTTCGCTTTTTCCCTTGCCTCCCTGGCATCCTCCTTCATTCCTTCTTCAGTTATCTTTTGGTAATCCTCTGCTTTATCTGCAAACTCACCCGCATATCCCATTGCCCGCTCCATGACGGCTGTATCTCCTCTCCGCTCTGCTTCTTTATAAACGCGGAATGGTGTATTCAACAGTTTCATATTTATATTTGCCCCCGCAAGGCCTTCCATCGTTTTCGTATGCATAATTGTTCCTCCTTCTTTTTTCGGATATAGAGAGTAACCTATCAATCCATTTGCTGTGAAGTGTCGTCTGGATGCTGTGGAATGACCAGCAGCACATGGAGGATAAATACATTCTCCTGTGTCTCTATGCTCATAGCGCCGTCATATTTTTCAGCCACCTTTTTAACATTTGACAAACCTGTCCCCTTTTTGAACACGCTCTTCCCACAGAAGCTGTTTCGGGTCTCCAGCATAAGGAAATCACCCTGGACACGTCCGGACACATGGATCTGCTTTTCGATGCCATCATCCAGACTCTTACATGCCTGAATCGCATTATCCAGCGCATTTGACAGAACAATGCAGATATCAATGTCCCTAAGGCCACAGGGATACGGCAGAAGAAGGGAACAATCCACACTAATCCCCATGCTTTTCGCAATCCCTAGCTTGTTTCCTGCCAGGATATCCACTACCGGGTTATTGGTATTTACGGGGAATGACATTTTTTCCGCCATACCGACCAAATCTTCCATATAGCTTACCGCATCCTCCAGTTTCCCGTTTCTCAACAAATCTTTTACCACCGCGATATGGTTCCTGATATCATGGCGGAATGATTTTGTCCTGTCATAACGGGCCTTCGCTTCCTCCACATACTGGTTCAGGGAATGTTCTTCCTGTTCCAGCAGTGACAATTCTGTGCTGAGCCGGAAATTCTGCTGTAATTTCTTAAAGAAAAACAGGATACAGAACAGACTGGCAAGTCCCAGAAGATGCATGGCAAGCAGCTGCCAGTGGCTGAACAGATACTCAAAAATTTCTTTATCCGTCCCACGCACATACCGAAAGTCAAATTGCATCGTATTAACGTATCTGCTCATAATAAATATCATCAGGACAGGAATGAAAACCAGAAACATCTGCTGCATTTCCGCTGCGCTGTAATCGGCAAAGTAACGGTACACCACATAATAGCAAATGCCGGTCAGCAAAAGCGCTGCCGCCTGGCTGGTCAGCATGAATGCAATGCCGGCTATATCATGGAAGGCGGCAGGCAGGAATGGGACTGCAAGGCTCGCCAGGGATTGTGTAATTCCATAGCATAACAGCATGATTTCCGTCGTCAAAGCCGCATACAAAAGGGAGGACTTAACATCCGCATGGCAGACCAAAGCCCCGCATACCGTAAGCAAAAAGACGAGCGCCATAAATCCCATAATCGTACCGATTGGAAGAAAATTGTTGATGATCACTACGCATACTGCAAACAGGAAATAGAAAGGAGGCCATAGTTTCTTTTTCAGGATTTTTACCAGGAAATAAAACTGGAAGGACGTCTCGACAACGCCCATAATATATATATTGAAAAAATCATAATACGCAGTCATTTTGTACGCCCCCATATGTAACCTTATATTAAGAAACTACAAATTTTTCATATACTGCAGAACAACGCCGGAAAACTCTTTGCTCCGCAGCCTCGATACTGGAACCTCCCTGCCGTTATCCATATACGCAGTCCCGTTTTTATAGCCTTTCAAATGCTCAAGGTTGATAAGGTAGCTCCTGTGGCAGCGGAAAAAACGATCGCCTAGCTTCGTTTCCAGATTTTCAATCCTCTCATAATAATCAACCACTTCGCCGGAAACCAGGTTCAGATAGATTTTCCGATCTATAATCTCACAGAAAACAATCTCACCTTTGGAGATGATGCGCCCCTCATATCCCTTCTGCACAAGCAGGCTGTCTTCGCAGGCATTTTGCATGGACGTGTAAAGGCGCTCCATCGTTTTCACAAACTGTTTTTCTTCCACTGGTTTGACCAGATAATCGTAGGCCTGCACCTCGAAGGACTCAAATACCATCTCCTTCAATACCGTGATGAAGATCAGAAATCCCCAGAACTGATTTGCCCGGAGTCTCCTGGCTGTTTCCATGCCATCCATGCCCTTCATCTGGATATCCAGAAACAGGAGGTCAATCTGCCCGCCATAGCGCAGCAGCTCTTCACCGCCTGAAAATGTCCGGAGGCAGATTTCTCTGTTCTTTTTACGGAAAAAATCAGTAACAAATGCCTTTATATGCTCACACATATGTTTTTCATCATCACAGATTGCTATATGTATCAATACGCCACCTCCCCTTCATCAAGTCCGGTATCTTATGATTCTAATATCAGATAGCCTGCGGCATTGGCCGCCCCATCTGATTTTGCTATGTCATTCCCCAATCAGCCTATCAAACATTTTGCTCCCAGCGGTCACATAAGAAATCCACCAGACAATAACAATTAAGGATAATACCTCCAACGGTGAAAAGGAAAGCGCAGCAGACAAAAAGCCTGCAGCAGCTGCACCCTGGGCAATGCAGAAGGCAATAGAGACCGCAATCAGCAGAACAAAAGAAATAGCATAAACCCGTCTGGTTTTCTCTGCATTCCGTTTCATAGCAAAACACGCAAATAACAAAGTACCTACAATCACAATTACCTCAATCATCATTTCAATCATAAAAAACATCTCCTTCTCATTTTTTGCCCTTAGATAACAATGCTGCCTCCTCACTGTCATCAATCCGGGCATTTTATTATAAACTGCCTGTAATACCAGGACAATTGATTTGCTGTGGAATGCTTTCCAGCCGCCGTGAAATGTTTCTCAGCCTGGGAAATTTACCCTTGTAATTTTATCCCTACGCCCGCATCTGCTCCACCAAAGATTGCCTTTTCTGTCTGCACACCATCCATACGGACAGGATTATCTCCATGCCAGACAATACAAGAAGGAACAGCCCCATTTCTAAAAAAGGAAACTGATACGGGACGACTTTACCAGCAAAGGATTGCCTGCTTACTTCTGCACAGGCTGCCACTGAAACCGGCAGTCCTATAGTCAGGATTGCCAATACTGCAAAAAAAGCATAACACATCCCCTCGATGATGTCCATTTTACAAAGCTGTCCTGCGGTCAGTCCGATGGAGCGCAGGATACTGTTCTCCCGCTTTCTTGACATCTGATTGGAAAGCGTCGTGTTGATCAGATTAACGACGCCAAACAGGAAAATCAGCCAGGAAAGCGCCCGCATACTGCCAAAAATGATGGAGCTTTGCATCTCTTCATAAGCAATGTGCTCAGCTATGGTATCCAGTCCAAGATTGCTGTGTCCGGACAGAATCTCTTTCAGCCCTTCTTCCACAGACTCCGCTTTTTTGGGGTCGCTTACAATGCTCCATGAATACTCAAAGTTTTCAATCCCGGGATGAAGGTCAGAAAACAGTTCTTCCGGTGCGAACAGGCCTGCCGAATCCATCGCAAGCGCACCATGTCCGTTTATTGTCTTCGCCGCATCAAACAGTCCGCATACGGTAACTGTCACGGTCTGCTGACCCAAAGACAGCTCAATAACCGCCCCTGTATCGATATCTCCAAGGGATTCCTGATAGTGTGTACCCAGGAGTACACTGCGGGAGTCTTCCGGCATGGCGCCGGATACCAGCGCGGCTTCCACATCCGGGCGGTTTCTGTCCGTCAACATGTCGCACATACCGGCCTCGGCATTCACGGAAGTTCCGAACCTTGCATGCAGGGACCGGCGGGTGACCAGTACATCTCTCACCCCATCCACAGACAGGAGCTTCTGCCGCAGATCTTCATTCATCGGATTGCCGGCGGCCATGATTTCTTCCTCCGGCTGCTCCGAATCCAGATAGATTTTATAATCTCCATCCGGAAAATACAGCCTTGCGGCCTGTTCCGGCGACCTGGTTAAAAGCATGGAAGATACTGCCAGAAGAAGGATTCCTCCCAGACTTAGGGAAGCAACAATACTCACCGACTTTTTCCGGTCGCGTAAAAAATTCGCCAGCCCCATGGATATAGGACTCAGTTTCCTGTGTTTCTTTCTGCCACGGATCTTTTCCTGTCCCGGTAAAAAACGTACTGCCTGAAGCGGTGAGATACCGGCGGCAATTTTTACCGGGCTGCGGACGGAGACTGCTACCATAAACCGGCAGATTCCCGCAGTCAGGATTGCAGTAATCCCATACCAGACTGCGTGGAAGCCTTTCGGAAACAGAGCCAGTCCGCTTAAGATACCCAAAAGAATGCCGGACAGGATTCCAATGCCGCAAAGCCGCCGGCTTTCTTTTTTCACAATACGCCGAAGCTGTTTTGATGTTGCACCAATGGTGCGCAGCTGCCCATAGCTTTGTATTTTGTCGTTCACAGAGATCCGAAAAATGCTCTGGATGACCACATATCCGCCAATCAGCACAAGAACTGCAACTCCAAATGTAATTGCAAAATCCATCGACCTGGAATAATAAACAAAATAGTTGTTGTTCATCCCCACAGGCGGAAGGCCATACTGCGCGGCAATCTCCCGGCAGCGGGCAGTCATGATTTCCTGGCTCATCTGTCGGTCATTCTGAAAATGCGCATAGGCGCGATACCCTGCCGGATCAAAACCATCCCATCTGACCAGCGCCGCTTTGGAAACAACAACGGCATACGTATCCGCCTCCTTTTCTCCCTGACCTTTCAGGATACCTGTCACGGTATATTCTCCATGGAAGCTTCCGGTATCCAGTCGGACCGTCTCACCGACTTTTGTATTGTAACCGTGTGCAGAAAGGAAATACTCACTGACAGCCACTTCATCCGCCTGTTCCGGAAGCCGCCCTTTTACCAGTTCCATCTGGCTGCGGGCAATATACAGCATTTCACTGTCGCAGTATACATAGGACGCAGTATATCCCTGCCGGTTATGTTCCTGTCCCAACAGATAGTATTCACCCACACGGGCAAACTCCGGCAGTCCTTTCAGAGCTGCCACATCAGATTCTGTGACACCTGTAAAAACTGCCTCATAAGTGTCAGCTACCTGGTTTCTCTGTATCTGTGCAATAGAAACGGATGTAATTCCTGTAAAGCAGATCAGAAACGCCGCCAGTGCCACAGCAATCACCACCATCAGATTCCGGCGCTTCTCGCATGCGAGACTCCGCTTCGCCAGCTTTCTTTCAATGGCGCCGGTGTCATTTTCAAAAGGCCATGTCATGATTTATTATCTCCTATTCCGCCGCGCGAAACGGCTCAACTTCATAATCGAAGCAATTCCATCATTGACAGCTTATTCTGCTGTTTTAAAGCCCCCGCCACAATCGTCACGCTGCACAAAAGGACAATCACACAATAAAGAATCGTGATACCCAATGGGAATTGATAATTCAAATAGTTCATCAGGCTGCGTTTCAAAAAAGAGCAGAGGAAATATCCGATCCCGCCGCCAACTACCGCAGACAGCACAAGTCCAATGCCGACTACAATCAGGCTCTCCTTATGAACCATTGCAGATAATTGTTTCTGCGACATTCCCACCGAACGCATCAGAGAAAATTCCTTACGCCTTACAATGATTCCGGTCAAAATCGTATTCAGCAGATTCATCACGGAAAAACAGCCAATGAGCACAATTACGATTGCAAGCGCGAATTGTATCCCCTGTAAAAAGTTTTCATTCTGATCAATTGCGGCTGAAAGGGAGTCCATATCCAGCCGCGGACAATCCGCTATGATCTGATCAATCTCATGTTCTGCCTGCTGTTCCAAAGAATCCTCGACACGGATCACATACTGGTAGGTCAGATTGCTATGCGCAATCTTCTGCATCGCATCAACCGGCAGTAATAACATGTCTATTTTATCACCGTTATTCCCGATTTTCTTTTCATCGAGAACAGCCGCAATCTCAAAGACCAGATCTTCTGTACGTTTCCCGTCAAAAATCTTCAGCCTTACGGACGAACCGGCTTCCGGCCTGCTGCCGAAATATTCCTCAAAATCACCCGGCCTTCCTATGACAATCTGATGTTCAGACACCATCTTCCCATAGTCCGGTATTGTCCCATTTGAGATACAGCTTTGCAGCAGATTCATATCGTCCTGCTCAAACCCTACGATTTCAGCATCTGATTCCATTGCCTGCAGATCGTTGGAAGCCGGCAGATGCCAATCAATCATAATCTTTTCCACACCGGATAATTGTGTCAGTTTTTCTGCAGCTTCATTCGTAAAAGGGCTCGACTGCTGCACATGCTCCAAAGGATTTTCCAACAGTTCCCGATTCGATATTCTCAGGACAAACTGTCCTCTTGCAAATCCGGATAATGACATCTCTTCTGCGTTTATGGAAGAAAGGACAGAGGACAGGCCTAACAACAGAACGCCGGTCAATACAAGGGAAGCCACTGTCAGCAGGTTCTTTTTCCGGTAACGCAAAACCTGATTCACCGCCAGAGAACCCGGCGTCAGCCTGTGCTTCCTGTGCTTCCACTCCGACTGGTTATTTTGCTCATACCGTAAAGCCTCCACCGGCGAAACGGCTGCGGCTATTCTGGCGGGTTTCTTTATGGAGAAACGCACAGTAGCACAGGTTAACGCAATCACAACCGGACATATCCATAACACATTCCATGCTTTAAATCCGTTTGGAATCAAAACATAAGATAATACAATCCCCATAAGCAGCCCAACCGGAATTGCCGGCAGCATCAGCAGAGTTCCCTCTCTAAGCACAAGCCTTTGAATCTGCTTTGCTGTCATACCGATTGTGCACAGCTGTCCATATTCCTGAATCGAATTAATAATGGAAATATAGAAAATATTATATATGACCAGTATGCCGGCAACCATGATAACAGCCAGCCCACAGACGGCTGCCAGAATCATCCATGGGGATGGCCGGCTTAGATTCAGATAAGCTTCATTATAAGAGGGTGATTGTTCACAGCCGATGTCAGCTGCTATTTGTGATACTACATTTTTAATATCCCCGGAATTTGTTTCCGTATCTGAATTTACACGAAGCATAACTGCCGGTCGAAAAGTATTCCATCCATCTTTTTCCAGGAAATAGCTTTCCGAAACAATGACGGCATATAAAGAACGTTCAGTCCCTTTCGTTCCTGTTTTCAGATATCCCGTTATGATAAAAGAAGTTTCCCCGCCCCTGTCCGGGTCTGGCAGCAAAACGGCGTCTCCGATTTGCGCATTCATCCCCTGGCTGATCAAATATTCTTTTTCAATCAGGATTTCATTGTTTTTCTCTGGCATTTTACCCTGGGAAACAGATAATCCGGTTAATGTAAGCGCGTCTTTGTCAGAATACGAAATATTAAGGCGGTCATTGCCGGATTTCACGCTTCCAATAAAGGCGGTAAGTCCGGATATATCTACCCGCCTGTCATCCGATAATTTTTGATACTGATCTTCCTCCACCCCTGAAATAAGGGCATGATAAGAACCCGTCATGTTGTTGCCGCCATTTTGGTTCACGGCAAAAATTCCGGAAATTAAAAGCAATACGGATGACATCAAAAATGCCGCCAATGAAATTGCAGTCATGGTAAATACTTTTTTCAAATGCTCTTTTTTTAATTGCGCCGCCGCTAATTTTTTTACAATGACATTGGTATCATTTTCAAAAGGCCATGTCATACTATGCCTCCTCTCTTATTTTAAATGATCAGTCTGCCGCTTTGATCCGCTCTACAATGGAAAACTTCCGAGAATAGCGCGCCGCACCAGCGGAAAACATTCCCTGCACCAACAGCAGCGCGGCGGCAAACAGCACCATTTCCAGAACCGGGAAGTGGTAGGTGATCTTCCCGAACGTCCCAAGCTGATCGAATACCCTGCAGACGATCACACTGCATACCGTTCCCACCGTCAGCGTGGCAAGCAGCGCTGTCCCGGCATAGATCAGGCACTCTAACGACAGCATTTTGGAGAGCTGGCGGCTGCTCATACCCACAGATTGGAAAATCCCAAATTCCTGCTGGCGGGACAGGAGGTTGGTGATCAGCGTATTGGCGAGATTGATCAGCGAAAAAACAAAGATAAAGATCAAAATACCATAAAACATCGCCAGTTCACCCTGCAGGCTTGCTTCCATTTGGGAAACCATATCCCCAAGGGCTGCCACATTGATCCTGGTATCCGTTACCGTGTCATAGACTGCCCGCCGCAGTCCATCGCCATCCTGCTTTGCGTGGATATTGAGGTAAGCAGTAAAATCTGCAATCTCCGGGTAGAGTCCATGAAGCTCCTCTTCCGGAAGGATAAAAAACTGTCCCGAACCGACACGGGTCTCCTCCACAATCCCCATAACAGTGTAAGTTTTGCTCTGTCCGTTATAGCAGCGGAGTGTCACTGTATCGCCCACCTGAAATTCCGCGCCGTAGACATTTTTCAGCGTACTCCCGCAGGGGGCAACGAGGATACCGTCCTCATCCACCAGTTTCTGATAGGCCACAGTTCCATCCAGCACCGCATCTCCCACATACATCCTGGACATCTGCTCCCTTGTCAGCCCGAGAATGTCAAAAGGCTCATCCTCCATAATCTGAGGGACTTCCATAGAAGTGGAACTGTATGCGGTAATGTAGTCCACGCCGGGAAGATCGGCAAGCCGTTCCTGCAAGTCCTTTCCCAGAGGATTTTCTGTCTGCGTTTCCACGAAGGCCTGGCCAAAAGCATCTTCGTGCTGCATCAGGAGGTAATTGCTTCCATCGCCAAAGGAAGCCAGCGCGATTTCTTCTGCATCTACCGAATTTGCGTAAGCCGCAACGCAGATCAGCAGGATACCGGTCAGGCTTAAGGAAAGGACAGTGATCATGGCCTTTTTCCGGCTGCGGGTAAAATTCATCCAGGCCAGCCTTTGCATGGTCAGACGCCAGTGCTGCTGTCCGGAAATACTTCGCCCCTGCTGTTCCATGTAAGCCGTAGTCCGGATTGCCTGAATGGCGGAGACGCTTCCCGCCAGTTTCAAAGGCGTTCTGGTGGCAACAAGCACCACAAGCCAGGTTATAAAAGAAATGATTGCCGCATACAGGAGATTGTCTCTCCAGGACCAGTAACCGGGTATGAGGATCAGGGTAACGGCAACGGCCAACAACACCCCCAATGGAATCGCCACATCTGTTAAAATCCGCCGTTCCCTTTTCACCACCCGCTTTAGCTGCTTCGGGGTGGCTCCCAGCACCTTTAGCCGGCCATACTCCCGCATTTTTCCCATCACAGAGATGTAGAAAATATTGTAGATGACAATGGCGCAGATCAGGGTAATCAAAACGGCCAAAGCGTAAATCTCAATACCGCTTCCAAGCACCAGCTTAGCCGCATCAAAATAGTTGGAACTGTAAAAGGTCTGTTCCCTGGGAACCCCCATCTCCCGGAAAAAGGCGGCAATGTCAAGCCGCAGCCGTTCCGGCTCCGCTATCTGGCTTCCGGCAAAACGGAAACGCAGCTCATACTGGGCAGGATTGCCGGGGCAAAGAGCCTCCTCCTCCGAAATCCAAAGGGTGAACAGCCGGCTTGCATTGTCGGATGCACCCTCCAGAATGCCGGTAACGGTATAGGTGTGTTCCCCGCGCCCCAAATCCAGGGAAATGGTCTGACCAGTCTGATCAGGCAGCTTATAGTAGTCTAAAAAGGAACGCTCCACACACAGCTCATACGACCTCTGCGGATAAGCGCCGCTAATCCTGCCATAGCCCATCAGGTCGATCATACCCGAATCCACAAAGCTGACAGACAGATTGCCATCCCCGTAGCGCACAGAGGCGGAACCTGCGGTATATCCCCATTTTTCAAATTTTCCGGCGGAAACAAGCCGTTCTATTTCCTCATAGGACATCCCCTCACACCCGGCCTGATACTGTCCCTGGATATGCTCCCGGGTCTGCATCTGTCTTGCGGAATATACAAAGCAGAGGGTTCCCATCAGGCAGACATTCAGGGTGATGGTGATGAGGACAAAAATGCTCCGCCGTTTGTCTGCTTTCAGGCTCCGGTTTGCTAGCTTTTTAATGATCGCGCCGGTGTCGTTTTCAAAAGGCCATGTCATACTCTGCCACCTCCTTATCCTGCAATCCTGCCGTCCTCAATCCTGATGATCCGGTCGGCAAGCTGGGCGATTTCGTTGTTGTGGGTAATCATGACGATGGTCTGGTTAAATTCCATGCCGGTGCGCTTTAAGAGGCCAAGCACATCGGCGCTGGTCTTAGAGTCCAGGTTCCCGGTCGGCTCATCCGCCAGGACGATCGCCGGTTTAGTGATCAGGGCACGGGCAATGGCGACGCGCTGCTGCTGCCCGCCGGAAAGGTTATTGGGCATATTGTTAAGCTTATCTTTCAAAGCCAGCATCTCCACGATCTCATCCAGGAACTTCCCGTCTGCCGTATCGCCGTCCAGCTCCACAGGCAGGACAATGTTTTCATAGACATTCAGGATTGGGACAAGGTTATAGTTCTGGAAGATAAAGCCGATATTGCGGCGACGGAAGATCGTCAGTTCCTCATCGTTCTTTTTTGCCAGTTCGTCCCCCCGGACAATGACACTGCCGGAGGTAGGCGTGTCCAGCCCGCCCATCATGTTGAGCAGGGTAGATTTTCCGCTGCCCGAGGTTCCCACCACCGTCACAAACTCCCCCTGCTCCACAGACAGGCTGACGCCGTCCAGGGCGCGGGTGATATTCGGCTCGCTGCCATAATACTTTTTCAGGTCGATTGTCTGTAATACATTCATGATCAGATGTTCCTCCTTATCTTTGATAAGGGCATTATAAAACCCAAATGTCACAGAAATGTCCGAAGCGGCAGGAAATATCAACTTGAATTGTTACATTTTCAGGACATTTTCCCCCGGCACAATAACAAAAGTCTGCATTTATCCTACCATCTGCATGGCAAAAAAACAGAGAACGTGGATCCCCTGCCGACTTCCGAGACCACCTTCATATAGCCGCCCTGCTTCGTGACGATTTCACGGGCAAGATAGAGGCCGATGCCTACCCCCTGCTTATCATGTACTTCTTCCTCTCTGTAAAAACGCCGGAAAACAGCCGCCTGCCTGCTCTCCGGAATCCCCTTGCCAGTATCGGACACATCCAATTTTACGTACATCTCCCATTGTTCCACCGATATTCTGATTGCTCCTCCCTCCGGGGTGTATTTCACCGCGTTATCCAACAAATTGAACAGAGCCTCCGCCGTCCATTTATTGTCATGGGAAAGGCGCAGGCTATCCGGGCAGTCTACTGTCACAGAAATGTTCTTTTTTTCCGCTGCATATACAATACCGCTGCAGGCCATCGCCAGAGTATCAATCAACAGAGTGCTTTTCTTTTCCAACCGGATTGCCCCGGTTTCCAATCTGGAGGTTTTCACAAGAGCCTGAAAAAGAAACTCCAGCTTGTCCGTCTGGCTGCGGATCCCATGCAGGAATTCCTGCCGCTCTTCTTCTGTGACCGGTTTTGCCAACAGAGTGTCTGTCACCATTTTCAGGTTGCTTACCGGGGTTTTTACCTGATGGGAGATATCTGATACCAGCATCTGCAGCTCCTGCCGTTCCCCGTCTATCTTCCGCCGGTTTTCCTGCATGATGCCGTACAGCCGCGACAGACGATAGCTGATACGGTCGAAGAGCGTTTCGCTGTCCGCCACGCGCACAGGCTCTCCGCTGCCGCTTATCATCTGGTCCATTGTCCGGCACAGCTCCCTGGTAAATATGGAAAGCCGTCTGCCGAAAACAGCCGTCAGCAGGAACATCCAGGCAAGGGCACAGACCGTCAGCACCCCGCCGCCAATCAGCACCCACCCTTCTCCTGTCATGGTAAAAAAGACCGCGCAGATGGCTAGCATGGAAAGTGCCATACCGCCGCTGATCAGCAGGAATGCCCTCTTTACAGAGATCCTCCACAGCTTCATTTCCTCTCGCCTCCCATCCATTGATATCCGATCCCGTAAATCGTTTTGATATAAGTATCGCCCTCTGCCTCAATCTTACTCCGGATACGGCTGATGGAGGTAGTCAGGGTGTGTTCGTCCACATAATTTTCCTCCACGTCCCACAGCCTTTCCAAAAGCCGCTGCCTGGTCAGGATCTGCTTTGAATTTTTATAGAACAGATACAGCATCTTATACTCCATCGGCGAAAGAGAAATGTGCTTTCCATTCAGCATAGCGGACTGTTGCGAAAAGTCCAGGAGCAGCCTGCCGTCATCATAGAAATCCTTTGCCAGTCCCCTGTGTTCCAGCATTGCAAACATTGCACGTATTTTCCGCAGTAAAGCTCCAACTGAAAAGGGCTTTGTAATATAATCTACCGCGCCAACTTCATACCCCCGAATCTGGTCGCTCTCCTGGTCATTGGCTGTCAGAAAAATCACCAGTGTATCGGGCTTCTCCGGTTTTATAAGCCTGCACAGGTCATAACCATTGCCATCCGGCAGATTGATATCCAGAAGCACCAGGTCATATTCCGTCTGAGCCAGTAATTCGGCGGCGGTATCTGCATTCAGGGCTGATACAGTATCATAACCCTCAGAAATCAGATTGTAGGTCAGCGTTTTATTTAAAAGGGCATCGTCTTCCACCAACAAGATTTTTTTCATAGCCATACTCCTTTAAAATTCTCCCTTTTCAGAAAGGTGTTCCTATATTAACACTCTATAAATCAAAATTCAGCGTACCCTTTCGGTGTCAGTAATATCAAATCATCTATTTCGTTTCCATAACATGCAACAGACCCAATAATTTCTTTCTCATTTACAAACAAGAAATTTTCAATATCATCTTTTACATATTCATTTCATATGCCACAATTTCCATGCTGTAATCCTCTCCTGGCAAATCTCGATTTCAGACCGCCAGCCAGGTACTTATACCAGTTGCGATATTGTACATCCTGACGGTCTGTAGTATAACAGGCAAATGTCCGCGAAATGTTACAATGGACAGATTATCCTTATTGAAAAATAAATATTTCTTCTATCGGGGCTTCTACCACCCTGGAAATATCAATCGCCAGTTTCAATGACGGATTATATTGTGCTTTTTCCAGACGCATGATTGTTTCCCGGCGCACACCTACTTTTTCTGCCAGCTGCTCCTGTGTCAAATCTTTCATCTGCCGGTACTTTTTTAATCTGCATTCAAATTCTGCCATATCCTATTCCTCGCCTTCCTCTGCCTGATCGCCATGATCATATCGGTACAGCAAATATTCAGAAAGGAAAATCCCCAAAGCCAATGCAAGGGAAAGTGTAATAATCGCAGCGATCAAGGTATACTCAAGGTTCCCAAAAAGTTTTCCCTGACAAAGGATTATAAGTGCAATAAGCATAATCCCAAAAGTAATTCTATAGGCTTTCAGCTTAGCGAGGACAATGTTCTCACGGAAGCGTTCATCCATAAATATCCCTGACATCCTTCCTTCATAATAAAAACCAAAAAATCCGAAGAACAGGAAAAACGCAAAAGGAAAAATTGTGCCGTCCACAGAGTATGTCCAGAAACCGGCAAACCCCAGAAACCCCAATACGCCTAAACATCCCAGCTTTGGATTTATTTTACGGGTGACGCCTGTTTCTTCCGCCTGTCTCTGCTTTTTTCCTGCATATACAAAAAGCATAATAAACAACGCGACAAGATAAATACAAGTGAGGGAAACCGAAACAATCATTGGCAAATCCCTTATGCCAAACACATAATCCTTAAAATCCATTGGAACTACCAGGCGGGAATCATTATAAGTTACCGCATACCATGACGAAAGAAGCACACTCAACACACAAAATATCCCACAGCCAATCCAAATTTTCTTTTTATTTGTTTTCATCCCATATCCATTAAATAATATCCCGCTTCCGATATACCTGCACCGCGATCCTGTACGAAATAAAAAACCAAATCACAGAAATGATAAGTACAATATAAAAAGCCAGAAGGATATTTTCCTTTACAGGAAAAATGAAATTGATAAGAAGCACAAGCCCGGTAATGATTCCCGTAGACGCCATAAATGAAATCATGAAGACAATCTGCGATTTTTCCGGTTCAAACAGATACGCACATGGCAGGCTGACACCGCCTGCCAACAAAGTAGCACTTATACCAATAGCGCCATACAGACACAAAGAGTACATCGTGATATCCGTATCGAAACAGGCAAGGACGGCACAGGGGACAAGCGCTGCAAACAATCCTAATATGGCAAGCAGAATATAGAATAAAAACTTCTCGCCAATAATCTGGCTCCTTGATACTGGCATGGTAATGACATTTTTGTTCCATTTGGAAGCCGCATCGCTGGTAATACTGATAAAGACCGCTGTTGTGGAAGCAACCGGAGCCAGAACCAGAAGTGCGCTGGTTTCCAGCAAAAAGGATAACCCAAAGCCCAGAACAACCAGGCTGACAATCGTTACGAGAATATTGCTCCTGGCAATATAGAGATCTTTCACCAAAACACCTTTCATCACTTTTCCCCCTTTACATAAAGAAGCATAATTTCATCAATCGTTGCCGGGACAACCAGGGCTTTCGGATATTTTTTCTGCATCCTCTCCCGGTCTGAAACCAGTATCTGCCATTCATAGTCCATTTTACGGTACGAGATGATATCGGATTTATCCAGCGCGTCAAACTGCGCCGCACCGCACTTGATGATGCCATACCGCTCGGTCAGTTCGTCTTTGGGTTTCTCAAAAACCACTTTCCCTTCATGGATAAATACGATATAATCGGCAATCTTCTCCAGGTCACTGGTAATGTGGGAGGATACCAGTATGGAATGCCCCTCGTCCTGCACGAAATCCAACAGCATATCCAGAATATCATCCCGCACAACCGGGTCTAAGCCACTGGTAGCCTCGTCCAGAATCAGCATCCTGGAATGATGGGAAAATGCGACAGAGATTGCCAGCTTCATCTTCATTCCTTTTGAAAACTGTCTGATCTGCTTATCGAACGGAAGGGAAAATTGTTTCAACAGGCGCAAATATTCCTGTTCGTCCCAAGTCCTGTAAATGTTCTTCATGACCCAGTTCAATTTCCGGGGAGAAAGGATTTCCGGATAATTGCTGCCGTCGAACACGACGCCGATCTGTTCTTTGACATCCCCTCCCAGTTCCTCCCTGTCTAAAATGGAGACAATGCCGTCCTCCTTTTGAATCAGCCCTAAAGCCGCATTAATCGTTGTACTTTTTCCTGCGCCGTTTTCCCCAATCAGTCCAACGATGGAACCATATGGAACAGTAAATGAAACATGATCCAAAACAAAATCCTGATAAGTTTTGGTAAGCCCTGATACCATAAAAGCATTTGCCATCGCTTGTTCTCCTCCTTTTCTAAAAGAATCGTATTTCTGTAGCATGAAATTCATCATTTATAAAGCAGCCTTTCATTTCAACGGACATATACTCCTTCAAATCCTGAAATCCTGCCTCTTTGACCTCATTCCCTTCTCCATTTTCATCTATGATTTTATGTAAAAAACAGCTATTATCGTCAAAAACTACATGAATCAGCTGGGAATCAGGCAGATCAGCGTTGGAGCTTGGAGAACTGCATGACAGAGAACCGCCATCAAGAATTATCGCTTTCTTTTCAGCGATAAAAAATTGTTCCCATCAGTCGCTTCTAACGGCACATCACTTCCTTCTTCCGGTAATGTTTCACCTGCCTGGTTTCCTTCTGTCTTAGCAGCAGGTTCAAAGCCGGAACCACATCCTGCAACCATTATGTCCAACATGCAGACAGTACCAAATAATATCATTACCTTTTTCAGTTTCATAAGTACCTCTTGATTATTTTATAGAAATAATAGGTAGTATAGTCTATCTGAATCATCCAAACAACTTTTTTGCTGTGAAATGCTTTCTAAATGCCGTAAATGTCATGAAACCTCCTTTCACCGAACCTCTGCCTTCTCTACCCATTTTAGCCCCTTATTCTTTTTCAGAAGCTCCATATGATACAAGGCCTGCACATGGGCGGGTCGTTTTTATTGAACCCTATGGTAGTGACAAATGCGTTCTTTTCCCATGGCAGTTACCTGCCTTTCCTCTGTATCTGGCAGGGCAAGATACAGAGGAGTAACTGGAAACTCACTTTCGTGGTTTCCGTTACCCGGCAATCTTGATAAACTGCGATCCCTTCTCTTTTGATATGGAGTGTAAAGGGCTGAACGCAAAATACCGTAAAAACCAGAATTATGATGAAGTCAAATCCCACCATTATATTCTCAGTTTTGATCCGAAAGACACGACAGAAAGCGGACTGACCGGAGAACAGGCGCATCTGCTTAGATTGGAATTTGCCAAAAAGAATTTTCCCGGACATCAGGCTTTTGTCTGCACTCATACTGACGGTCACAATGAAAGCGGCAACATCCATGTGCATATCGTAATCAACAGCCTGCGAAAATATGATGCGGAACGCCAACCCTTTATGGAACGCAGATGCGATTCCCTTGCCGGATTCAAACACCACCAGACGAAAGATTATCTGATCCACATGAAACAGTGTGTCATGGATATTTGCAACCGTGAAAATCTCTATCAGGTAGATCTGCTCACACCTGCCGAAAAGAAAATCACAGAGCGGGAATACCATGCAAAACAGAATTTCAAACACAGAAAGACTTTTTGCGTTCGGCTATTGAAGAATCCGCCCTGTCTGCCTGGAGCCGGGAAGATTTTCAGCGGATACTTTTTGAAAAATACAACATCAAGCTAAAAGTCAGCCGTGGCAGGTTCAGCTATCTTCACCCGGAACGCAGCAAGTATATTACCGGGAGAATGCTTGGCACACATTATGAAACAGATTACCTTTTAAAATTATTTGAGGAAAATGCAATCGGGCAGAATAGTAAAAAACAAAATCTGCCTGACGAACAGCCGAACCCGGATACTGAAATGCCTGTATCTGTTCAGCCCACACCCACATATAGTAACGATATACAAATCCTGTTTATTAAATCTGACCTGCGCCTTGTGGTGAATCTACAGGAATGTGTTAAGGCACAACAGAACACCGCTTATGCTAATAAAGTAAAGCTGTCCAATCTGAAATAGATGGCTAAAACTGTCGCTTATATACAAGAGCATGGTTACGATACAAGGGATTCACTGGAAGATTCTTTTACAGAAATCAAAAATCAGGCTTCCAGTTCCAGAAAAGAATTGAAGTCTATCGAAGACAAATTAAAGACAACCAATGAACAGATCCACTATACGGGACAGTACCTTGCGAATAAATCTGTCTACCAACAGTTTTTCAGATTAAAGAATAAAGGGCGATTCCGAAAAGAACTGGATATGGTCTGCTCCAATGTCGATATGATCTTAGGACAGCCACATAGCAGGCAAACCGAAAAACAAAAAAGCGCTGATATTTCTTAAATATCCCAGACCGGGAATATTGTGGTCACTGGCAGCTTCCACGTATTACACAACAGGATGGTCAAAATATCTGCCAGCAGGCTTTTATTTAGAAATCAATCTTTTTTACATCCGGAATTACATTAGCGCTTATGCTTTCTGCAATCCGATACACTTCCTCAAATTTCTTCTCCTGATATTTTCTCATTTCCTCTCGTGCCGCCTCTGTTGGTTAGTTGAAATAGGTGACTTAGAAAATATCCATTCAGAGGGGCGATAACACTTAGGCTGTCGCCCCTTTATTAACTAACCACAAAACCGGGCAGAACTAAAATCATTTTTATTACTTTATCAATCCCTTTTTTAGCATAGTCATAAATAAAAGAAGCAAATGCAAATATCAACAATATAAAGATAGACAGCATATCCCATACGTCAAAAATAGGCTCCTCTATCATTTTTGATAGCATTACATTGACAATAATCACGAATGAAATAGCTAACAAAAAAGTTATTCCTAAAGCGATTAACTTCCTTGTTTTTCCAATACGGTTAAAAGTTGCAACTATTATCCATAAGAAAACAATTAATGATATTAAACTTACAACACCCCCTCTTTTCCCCAATATAATACTTGGAAAAGATATAACCCATGCAAAAACAATGGAACTAACCGGTATCAGTGACCATGTAAAATTACCAGATATTGTAATATTGCAAATAAGGCATACCATAATTCCTATCAAAAGTGTTACCGAAAAAAGAATTGAAATAATCACATTCTTTGTCATATTGTTTTCATCTTTTCAAGGCAATCAAATTTTCATCAGCCTTTTTTTCATAACTTTCCATGTCAATTTCCTCCCCACTTAACAGCTCATTTACCGTGATTCCCAGTATCTCGCACAATTCTAACATTATCGAAGAGTCCGGCATACTTTTTCCTGTTTCCCATTTAGATACAGCTCTATCCGTAATGTTCAATTTTTCTGCCAACTGCGCTTGTGTTAGTTTTTTCTCTTTGCGACATTTGGCAATAAATTTTCCAATCTCTGTCTGATTCATCTTATTTTCTCCTTTCGCCTTGAACGATACACTTGATTGTATCTTTTTTACACGAACCAACAGTTGGATTGGGGAGATTCAACCATTGGTTGGAAAGCCTTTTTGTCGTTTCCTGCCATTTCCTTAACTTTCTTTGCTATTTGTTCCTCGGCTATCCGCTTGAATATCGTTTCCATTTTTTCAGTGCCTACATAATGCCTTTTCACCATAATTTTTGTGGGTTTTAGTTGTCGGTGGGTTCTCTGCCCTGTGTTGCTGTCATTGCTCGTAAATATGCTCCTTTAAAATAAAATAGAGCGCATAGATTCGTTTTCTATACGCTCTGACGCTGTGCTTTCTTTAACCATAAAATTAAAGCATTAAATTTCTTTATCAATGGCTTGTAAATTTATCATGGAAATAATCTGGTTCTGCATTTCCTCAACGGTTTCAATCCTTACCCTGCCAGTATTATTTCTTATCGTTTCAAAATCTACATCGGGAAACAGTCGTTCACACAAACTATTTGTCTCGGGTGACGCTCCCATTAAGGCAGTAACAAGTATGCCAATGTCAAACAGATTTAACAGTTCTCTCAACTCCTTTTCGGGAATTATAGATATTTGTTCAAAATCCGTTATCCGCTGTGGCTGTATATTCGGCTCTAGTATATCATTGATTGTAACATTGTATAGCCTGGAAATTTTAAGTAAAACCTCTAAATCGGGAATAGTTGTTCCTGTTTCCCATTTTGAAACTGCCTGTCTTGATATATCTAATTTTTTTGCTAAATCCTCTTGTGTGTAATTATGGCTTTTACGCAGGAATTGTAAATATCTTGATATAATATTCGTATTCATAAAAATTACTCTCCTTTACTGCTATTATAAGGCATATGATAAAAAGATAAAAGAATTTGATAAGCGCAGAAAAGCAATCATTAGTTGCATACCTATTTCTGCCGTTCTTCCTTCAACTGCTCCACCCTCACCAAATCTATATAATGTGTTGCATATGCCTTCTCAATATCAGGATTTCCGCTTTTACTAAACCGTAGAGGAATCGTTGGCTTATGCCCGTTCTTCTTTTTCACTCCCCACCGTTTATAATAACAAAAGGACAGTTTTAAATTCGATTTCTTTGTATAAGAGCGGATCTGCTTCATAACAAAAGAAAGTTTCTTCAGGTTGCATGTGCAGACCTGTTCCAGATACCGCACTTTCCCGAACCGCCAGTCCTCATGCTTCCTATGACCTCCCATAAATCTTCAACTGTTCATTATATACTTTTGTAAAAGCGACATACTGGCTGATAATATCATTTTCTTTTCCGTCATAGATTACATTTACCTTTACTTCAACGGCACATTCCTTATCGTAATATCCTTCAATTCATCTTCTGTAGTATCGCTGTCCTCTGGATGGAGCGCACGGTAAAGCTGTATCAGATATTTTTTATCCTGAAAGAGCGCCGTAAAAATGCTGTCCTTAATCGTATATTTTGCAACTGATTCCTGCTTTTTTGCCATATTCCCCTGCGGTTCTCTCTGCACCGTTTCTCCCTGCACAATGCCACCTTCATTCCAGCTTTCATCTTCCTGGCAGAATGAATCTGCTCCCCATGCTGTGCCTCTATTATACAAAGAAACGGTCCATTATTCAAGAAGCAACCTATATCAAAGCATGGAAACTGAAAAGGCATAAAAAAGTGTCTTCGACACCTCAACCCCCTAGCCCCCATTCATGGGGGAATTAGGGGTTTCTTTTTGCGCCGTCTTCGTTCATAATAGCCTTATGAGCATACTACAGGATATTTTTAAAGACCATTATGAAGAAATGATTTATACATTACATCCACGTCAGTCTGTCATTGAGAACGTGGATAAAATGATCAACTGCGGTGATCCTTCTTTTGGCGGGGCAATGTATGGCTGTCTCAACTGCGGTAAGCTGAAATTCGTCCCTTTTCGCTGCCACAGCCGTTTCTGCCCAACTTGTGGAAACCTCTACGCCATGCAGCGCACCACTTCCATGTCCTTTAAACTGGTGAATGTCACGCACCGTCACTGTGTATTCACCATTGATGAAAACCTCCGTGATTTCTTCATGGGTGACCGTTCCCTGCTCGACTGTCTGTTCCATGCGGTGAACAGCGTTGTCTCCCGTATGTTTTTTAAGCAGAATAAGTCCATGAACTTCACTCCTGGCTTTATCATGGTCCTCCATACCTTCGGCAGAGACCTGAAATGGAACCCTCACATCCACTGCCTTATTTCTGAAGGTGGCTACAGCGATAACGGGTTCTGGCGCAATGTCAATTATTTTAACTACACTTATCTCCGTAACGCTTTCCGCACCGCCCTTCTGAACGAGATGGAAACAAAGCTTGATCCTTCTTTTAAAAAAGCGAAGGCTTCCTGCTACCGTAACCACAAAAAAGGCTTTTATGTCTATGCAAAACCAAACAAATGCGACCCGAAAACAGCTATAAAATACATTGGGCGTTACCTTGGCCGCCCGGTCATTGCCTCTTCCAGAATCGACAACTATGACGGTGACTTTGTTACCTTCCATTACAATCGTCACGAAGATGACAAATACGTGGAAGAAACCATCCCTGTTATGGATTTTATAGAACGTCTTATCCGGCATATCCCTGAAAAGCATTACAAAATGATCCGCTATGGTGGTATTTATGCCCGCCACCGGGAGATTGACAAAAAACTCCACCGCGCCATCCCGCGCGAAAAACATCACATTTTCAGAAGTTTTAACCAGTGGCGCACTGCTATCCTTTCCGCTTTCGGTTATGACCCGCTCAAATGCCCAGAATGCGGAACAACCATGCTCTTTTTAGAGCTTTACTACAACCATAAGCGTGTTTCTCTAGAAGAACTGTACGAGAAAGCAATGTCCCGTTCCCGTGGAAGAAGGTCATCTGCATGACTTTTCCAAACTTCATTTGTGTGATATACTCCTTTTAAAGGAGGAAGCACACATGAACCCGGAAACAGAGAAACTACGCAAAAAGTATATGGATAATCCGCCAGAAGGAATGACATCTGAGGACATCCGCCACATGAGCGGGGATGATCTTCTGGACATGGATTATTTCTTAAATGAAGATGAATTGGATGACGACTTTGGCGAGGATGGCTTTTATATCTTCTGAACCCAATATCGTCTTATCATCATGCACAGGCAGAAATTTATCTAACATACGTTCGACGAACATATGTTTCTTTTTGTGCCTCAAAAGTCGGCATTTC
>CANOBT010000087.1 GCA_947564305.1 uncultured Lachnospiraceae bacterium
AGATTGATTATATCTTATTAGCCACTACTGTTACAACTTTACTTTATCACAACAGGACACCATCGTCACAAAGCAGCAGCACGACGACAAGGGAAACGTCATCAAAGAGACAGACCCCAAGGGCATTGTGACAGAGTACGCCTACGACGATTCCGGCAGGGTCATCCAGGTCACCCAGGACGCAGGCGGGGAGGATATCGCCACGAAAGCGGAGTACACAACGGACGCGGCAGGGGGAACCACCTCCACCACCATCACAGACGCAAAAGGGCATAAAAGCGTGGAGGTAAAGGACGCGGCAGGGCTTACCCGCTCCACCACAGACCACGGCGACAGCGCCCAGGAGAGCATCGCCACCGCTTACGAGTACGACTTATGACCCGCAGGGGAAAGTGTCGGAAGTGAAAGAGTACCCGGGGTTGTCGGGCGGAGCAGCAGCAGGAGAGACCGTAGGCATAGAAAGCGAATCCGCAGGCACAGAGACACCGGCGGGCGCGGGAGAAAGTACGTGTATCACCAAGACATACAGTTATGATAATCTTGACCGCGTGACTTCCATGGTATATAAGAAAGGCTCTGAAGTGCTGGAATCCTACACATACAAGTATGACAAGAACAGCCAGCTCACGGAGAAGACGGAAGTCAACAACACGCCGAAGACGGAGCATGACAGAACCAATGTCACGAAAGCCTACACCTACAATGCGCTTGGGCAGCTCACGGAGACGGAAGTGACCGACCATAAGGACGGGGATAAAAAGGAGACCATCTCCTATGAGTATGACAAGGCCGGGAACCGGACGAGGAAAGGAAAGGGGAGCACCAAGACAACCTACACCTACAACGGGCTTGACCAGTTACTTACGGCAGTGACGGAGCGCGACGGGGAGCAGGAAAGGACAGTCTCCTACGAGTATGACGTGAATGGGAATCAGGTGAAGGAATCCGACAGCAAGAGCCAGGCTACGACGGTGAACGAGTATGATGCGGAGAATCGGTTAAGTAAGGCAGTTATCACGATGCCGGAGCCAGAGCCGCTGCCGGGGGATGCGGCTAAGCCAGAATCAGGGGCGGCAACCGGACAGACATCTGAGCCAACATCCGGGCAGGAGCCTGAGGCGGGAGCAGACACTACAGAAAGCGGAAACCGGGTAAAGACAATCACGCAGGAGAACCTTTATAATGGAGACGGACAGCGCATCCGAAAGAGCGAGGGGGCGAAGGAAACCTATTACTTCTACCAGGACGGCGTGGTGTCGTATACGGTGGAAGGGAAGAAAGAGACGAAGGCTGTCCAGAACCTCCTTGGGCTAGAAGGGAACGTCATCCTGGCAGAGCGGGCTGTGGAGATATCCGGGGAAACAGTATCAGAAGGAGCGGCATCTGGGGGAACGGCATCAGAAGGAGAGGCGGAAGACGGCACTGCATCCGAGGGAACGAAGAACAGCGGCTTTGGCTATTACCTGTATAACAAGGACGTGCAGGGCAGCACGACAAGTATCCTGAATGAGAGCGGGGCAGGCGAGCTTTCCTATGAGTATGATGACTTTGGGGAAACGGAAGTCAATGGGAACAGTGTGTTCCAGAATGAAATCTGCTATACGGGCGGGATTTATGACGAGGCGACGGGGTTATACTACCTGAATGCGAGGTATTATGATCCGGAGAATGGGCGGTTTTTAACGGAGGATACATACCGGGGAGAGTTGAAAGAGCCGGATACGCTGCATCTGTATGTGTATTGCAAGAATAATCCGATCAATTATGTGGATCCTAGCGGGCATTGGAAGTTGGCACTTGCAGGGGCAAGTTATGGATATATAATTGGAAAGGGTGCAATGGCTGTTGGAACAGGTTCTTCTATTGCAGTAGGTGGAGTCATATTTATAGTTACGGCAGTTATTTTGGTAGGAGTTTATTACTATGGTCAAAAAGGTATAAAAGTTAGGTTAAAGGAAAGTAAATCTAAAGCGAAAAGCAAAGTACAAAATAAATCCAAAAGTAAATCAAAAGGGAAAGAGCAGGTACAAAATAAAACTCCATCAAAAACAAGAAATAAGAATCCGATAGCAAGGAGGAAAACCTTTGGATCAAAAAAGGCTGCTTATGAAGCGGCAAAAAGAGCTGGAAAAGGGAAAAAACCTATTCACCATAATAAACCCAGACCGCATTATCATCCCAATGTGCCTATGCCCAAAAATAGAACACCGAATGCTCCTACACCACATGATCATTATTATTACTATGCACGATAAATAAAAAATGGTGGAATTAATTTGATTGTTGAGTTGGTAGCTAAAAGTATGTTTTGCAAAATGATATAGAGAGATTCATACGTTGCATTTTACTGGAAATTTGTGAAGAGAATATTTTAGGAGTTAAAAGATAATGAGAAAAATACTAAGAAATATACAGTTGATTGTAGGAGCAAGAACCAATCAAGCATCGGTGGTAAAGAAAAGTCTTTTAAGCGGTGCGGATGTAAATTATTGTGGCTTGCAAGGAAAAAGTGCATTATACATGGTGATTGAAAGAAAGAATAATGACTTGTTAAAAACTTTAATCAATCATAATGTGGACGTGGATTTTCATAGACCGAACGAATACACTCCTATAGAATATGCCTGTATTTATGGAAATGCAAAGCTTGTAAGAGAGCTTGTTTATGCAGGATGTAGCCTTAATTATGACAAGAATGAGATCTGCCAGATTCTTGCGGCAAGAAATCGTATACATACTCTTAAGTTCCTGATTGATAAAGGGATGAAACCAGACCAACAGGGCTGGGATGGAAGAACCGGATTGCATTGGGCGGTGCAGGAAGGGTACTTTGGGATTATGGAACTTCTTGTTGAAAGAGGTGCGGATGTGAATGTTATGGAGGAGGACGGTCAGACTCCATTGCGGATTGCTTGCGGAGAGGGGAATGTCAGCATAACAAAATATTTGCTTGAGCATCATGCAGAAGTTGATTTGGGGTTGTATGACACTCCGCTGCAAATTGCGAGCAGTATGGGATATGTGGAGATAGTGCGCCTGTTATTGGAGTTTGGTGCAGAAGTGGACTGGCGTGATAAGGATGGACGTACAGCATTATTTTATGCGATAGCGCATGAGCAGAGGGAAAGTGAAAAAATGTTGAAAGTTCACGAGGCAGACGCAGGAATTATTGATAGATATGGTATATCAATAAGGGATTTGGAAAGAAAGGAGATGCGAAAAAGGGTGGTTTGTGAAATTTAAGGGATAGTATTTTAGTTGGAGCTATACATTGCACTATGTATGATGACATAGTGCAATGTATAGATGAGTAAGGAGATAAGCATGGTATAAATACAAGTATCATTAAGACCTACAGTTATGATGAGTATGACAAGGCCGGGAACCGGACGAAGAAAGGAAAGGGGAGCACCCAGACAATCTACACCTACAACGGGCTTGACCAGTTGCTCACGGCAGTGACGGAGCGTGACGGGGAGCAGGAAAGGACAGTCTCCTACGAGTATGACGTGAACGGGAACCAGGTGAAGGAATCCGACAGCAAGAGCCAGGTTACGACGGTGAACGAGTATGACGCGGAGAACCGTCTGCGTAAGGCAGTTATCACGATGCCGGAGCCAGAGCCGTTGCCGGGGGATGTGGCAGAGCCAGAGTCAGGGGCGGCAACCGGACAGGCATCCGAGCCAACATCCGGGCAAGAGCCTGAGGCAGGAACTTCCACGGAGTCTGGGCAGGAAACACCGACAGACCCAAGTCAGGGGACAGATGGCGCAGATAAGAAAAATCAGGTAAAGACGATCACGCAGGAGAACCTTTATAACGGGGATGGACAGCGCATCAGGAAGAGCGAGGGGGCGAAGGAAACCCATTACTTCTATCAGGACGGCGTGGTGTCGTATACGGTGGAAGGGAAGAAAGAGACGAAGGCAGTCCAGAACCTCCTTGGGATTGAAGGGAACGTCATCCTGGCAGAGCGGGCTGTGGAGATATCCGGGGAAATGACATCGGGAGGAACGGCATCAGGAGGAACAGCATCAGAAGGAGCGGCGGAAGACGGCACTGCATCCGAGGGAACAAAGAACGGTAGCTTTGGTTATTACCTGTATAACAAGGACGTGCAGGGCAGCACGACAAGCATCCTGAATGAGAGTGGAACAGGCGAGCTTTCCTATGAGTATGATGACTTCGGGGAGACGGAAGTCAATGGAAACAGTGTGTTCCGGAATGAAATCTGCTATACGGGCGGGATTTATGACGATGTGACAGGGCTTTACTACCTGAACGCGAGGTATTATGACCCGGAGAATGGGCGGTTTTTAACGGAGGATACATACCGGGGAGAATTGAAAGAGCCGGATACGCTGCATCTGTATGCGTATTGCAAGAATAATCCAATCAATTATGTGGATCCTAGTGGGCATTTATTTATTGTTCGTAAAGTGGCTAATTTATTGTTTGCAGGAGCGATGGCTTATTTGGCAAAATGGGTGGCACAAATTCCATCCCAAAAAGAACATTATGGTAGAAATAAATATAATACAAATTTACCAAGAACTCAAAGTGCAGCTAAGAAACAAAAATATAAAAAGTATTCAGCGGCTTATAGTGCATGTCATCAGTTTTCAGCGCCAAAAGGAAAACCTAATCAGAAATATGTATCGAAAGATGGAAGGAAAGAAGTTGTTTACAGATACAAAAAAGATGTAATAGTAACAGACCCTAGAGATATTGGTACATATAATTTTGGCCCCGGAAAAGGCATGGCACATATATTCAAAGATTTAATTCCTTATCTTTGGTGGGGAAACAGCAAAAAAGATACAACGACGAGAGGACAAAGATGCACTAAATCAGCTTTGGGAATGCTTAATGGAAAAACAAAAGAAATGTATCAAAAGGTTACGAAGGTATTAACTAAGAAAAAGTATTTAAAGTAGTTTTTGCGTTTCATGTAAGCCTAATATAGTCATATGAGAAGCTAATTTAGGTGTCAGAAATTTAATCAAACATGTAATGGTATTTATGTCAAGCGGTTGCTGAATTATATGATGCCTAAATTAGTATTATCGGGATAATTTTTATTGAAAGAAAAGGATGGAATATGAACAAAAGGAAATTTAAAAATAATAAAGCCGAAAAAAATAAGTTCCTGAGAATAATATCGTTGTTTATATTTTTAATTATAATATTTATGACCATAAAGTTTTACATGCAGCAGAAGTGGACACATAGACTGATAGTTTCTGTTCAATCAGAGAATGACAAGGAAGTTGTGGAATTATTAGACAAAGACTTTTTAGGATTTCCTTATGATGTCAATACCAAGCCATATGAACCATTTCCGATGTGTTTGTTTGCAGAATGTCAGGAGAGCATGCCGCTTGTATATGCATGTGAAACGGGCAATTACAATGTAATTTGTGCCTTGATTGATTCGGGAGCAAACGTGAATATACATCTGGACGGTCATTTTGTGCCGTTGGAGATGCTGCTGCTGAGGTTTGGATATACAGAAAACTGGAAAGATGCTTATCGGTCTGCAGAGTTGCTGATTGATTCAGGGGCAGATGTGGATTATATGACAGACGATTATTTATCTCTATATGAATTGTCTTCACAGATGCTGCCATATGATGAAGTGTATTCGGAAGAAAAGGAAGAAGTCATTTTCAGAATTTACAGCCTGTTAAATGAAAGGGGAGAACGTGGAGCGGAGTTTATGGAGAAATGCATGGAAGATGCCGTAAAATATGATAATTACAAAATTGTAAATGACATCTTATGCAGGGATGAGACAATTGTGGATATGACGACGGAAGAGGGAGACGGTTTGTTGTTTGCTGTTTGCAGGGAGGCGAAGACTGATGACTGGAAAAACGGGTATGTTAAGACGGCGGACATTCTCGTTAAAGCGGGGATAGACTTATCCCGACGCAATAAACATGGAGAGACGGTATATGAATATGCGAAAAGATTGGGTGTAGAGGATGTGGCAGTAATGGTAAAACCATGAGATAAGAAAAACGATGTCTAAAGACAGGAAAAGGGTGGAACTTTATTTTGCATGGGAATATGTTTACGTTCCAGGGGAACGTGGTGGAAGTGAAAGAGTACCTGGGGAACTTAGGTGGAATGTTGTAATCGGAAATCGGACAGGCAACTGAGCCAACGTCCAGGTAAGAGCCAGGGCAGGAAACACCGACAGACCCAGGTCAGGGGACAGACGGCGCAGAATTCACTGTAATCTTGAATCTTAATTGTTATGAATGCCTGCTTTATCGTAAGTGTGCGATAGGCAGGCAGTAATCGAACTCTTGATAATATTTCTTAACTACAAGATATGAGATAGTTGGGGAGATTCTTATTATGGTAAAAATTGTTTTTTTGTTACAGTAACACATTAGAAACGAATATTAAAGACATGAATAGCCATTCACTCCCTATAAGTATAAAATGTTTCTCATATTTTAAAGACAAGGTACTGAGCAGAAAATTTTTAAATAAGGTTTTGCATTAGGGAAAAGTGAAAGGAAAAGATATAATTATGAAAGTAAGAGTAGTATTTAGATTAAGATGTGAAAATAGCAGAGTAAGATCAAGAGAGAGCTTATTTGTCATTACAGCGTAAGTTAAAAAAATATAGGTTGAAAGAAACATTTCTTGATGATCCGATCTATAGAATCGACCAAGACATAGAAGCTTATGATGAAATGATTTGTTTTTGTGAGAAAAATCAAAAAAGTATTTCATTTGTAAGCATGTGGTATGAAATAGAGATTACAGAGGAAGAACGAAGAAGAGCAGTGGCATTTGTTCCATGCTTTCCTGACTATTATTGTGAAGAATATCCGGACGGGGAAAATGATTATAATGAGTGTGAATTCTGTTATTCAAAGCGGAGACGGGATAATCCATTTTTTGTGTTGCCCAAAGGATATATTAAGAGCCATGAAAATGAATGCGGAATGGCGGGGATGGAGGGAACAGGAGAGCTTGTGTTGCTGCCTAAGCTGGTTGAGAAACTAATAGAAGGAGGAGTGGAGAGGAAATATTTTCAACCTGTGATGAGTAAGATGAAAAAAATAAGAGGTTATATTTATTGGACAAAACATATTTTGCCAGAAGGGGCATTTAGAGATTACTAGAAACTTTCAGTAAAACAATTTACATAGAGAACTAAATGGGTAATAAGATGTCAGAGACGATACTAGAGGATGTATAGGTCAAGTAAGCCCAAGAAAAAAGTACATAAGGCAACAGCGGTTATGCCAAAAACCGGGAAAGCGATAAAGAGTAAAACAGTAGTAAATAAGAAAAAAATCAAAGCGTCTGTAAACAAGAGTAAAAGCAAAGCTAAGAGTGGAACGGCATCAAAAAAAGAAAGTAAAAAGAGTAAAAAGGAGAGAGCCACTAATTTTCCAAGTTAGGCAGCGGGCAGTGAGCCACGAAGAGGGGAATCTGGAAAAGAATATGCAAAGTGGAAAATGGATGAGCACTATGGGAAAAATGGATGGAAAAGAAAGGGAAAACAAGCAAGTGAGTATAGTCAATTAAAAAAATGGGGAGACCGAGGACGTAAGTAAAAGAAAAAATGAACTAATAATTCATACATTGCACTATGTTTAGTGGCATAGTGCAATGTATAAAAAATAAGGAGACTGAAATGGTATATGAATTGATTTTTTTCTATTGGGATGATGATCCGGCAAATGACGATTATGTGATTGTTGCAGTATATTCATCCTATGAGCTGGCTGAAAAGGGGCTGGAAAAGTTTGCCGTACAACCACGGTTTAAAGGGAAAAAAGAAGCATTCAATATTATTGAACATAAAATCAATGAAGAAAACAGCACATGGTCAGATGGCTTTGTCACTATCGATTTGACATATTTTAGGATAGATTTATTGGGTAAATACAGAATTAATAAATATGAGGGAGAAGAGATAGGAATTTATGATGAAGGAGAACAGCAGGAGCTTTTTGTAAAAAAAATAAATGATTATCAAGATTATGCAGAATGTACGATTTTGAGAAACAGAGAAAAAATGTATTGTTTTGATAAAAACAAAAGAACTATTGTTATCGAAACGGAAAATGAGGATAATCTTATATTATCCAAAATAAAGAAAGGATTTTGCAGGGATTTCAGGTCTGGAGATTTGTGGATGTATGATATTCTACTGTAAATACAAGGTAAACATAGTGAAAAAATGCGTGGTAGTTATAAAAAAGTTTTTAAAAATATGTGTTTCTATTATTTTGGGACTTGCAGTTGTGCAAATTATCCGTTTTGCAGCAGAAACCCATGCATTTGACACTTCTGAATTGAAGAAAGCTGCGGGAAATTATTTACAGAAAAGTGAATGCAATATAGAAAACTGCGTCCTGGTACATAAGAAAAATGGAATCAGCACATTTCCTTTTGTATTCGGAAACCGCTTATACCTTTATGATATCGAGCAGAAAAAGCATAAGCTGGTTGCGGATACATGGCTCCCGTTTACAGAAATCGGAACACTTATCACATCGGGTGATGATAAAGTATATTATAACTTTCTTGTTTGGGAAGGTTCGTCCATAGGCGGGGATGTTTACTGCACAGATTTAAAAACGGGCGAGACGAAAAAGGTTCCTGAACCAGCGGCAGATACTATGTATTATGGATGCTCGGTTTATGACGGCAAGATTTACTATTGGAAAGAGGGTATAGGGGAGGAGTTCAGGGAGTATGAAGAATACGGGATTTTCTTTGCGGCGGATTTAGCCAGTGGGGAAGAAGAGGTTTTTGTGGATGGGGAGGTACAGTATTTTAAAGTATTGGGGAACACCATGTACTGCTGTAACAGGCAGGATGGAAAACTGCATGCGGTGAATCTTGACACAGGCGAAAAAAGGAGTTATGAGCTTGGCAGAAAGGAGGTAGACTGCTTTATCCAGGGAGAGGGCAAAGAAGTATTTCTGGACGTATATTCGGCTGCCAATCCGGATGATGAAGTTTCCTGGGAACTTGTAAGACTCAATCCGGAGGAAGGGGTAAAAACGGTAGAGGACGGACAACCGGAAGAAGGAATCGCTCATTACAGGGATGGGGCGATATATACAGAAGACGAATTTTGCATTTATAAATATTGCATGAAGACATGGGAAAAGGAAACGATTATTGACATTCGGGAAGAGATGCCGTTTTTAAATAAAGAAGAGTACAAAAGTAATGTCTGGAGCGAGATAAGCTATTGCGATGATTATATAGCAATGGAAGTCTGTTATCATTCGGATAAAGGAGGGGGAGACCAATCAGAACTGCTGGTGTATGATTATAATGGGGAATTGGTGCATAGGGAGAGATTGTGTTGAAAGTAGAGGTAGAGTTTACTTTGGGATTGACAAAATCTTATGAAAAACAGAGAAGTTATCGGAAAATTCTTAAATGTAATTTCCTGATAACTTTATAAATGCAGTATTTGATTGGGAGTTCATATGAGATTAATATACAAAAGCAAAGCATGGAAGATTATTTTATCGGACTTGATGATATGCCATTTTCTCAGGGGGATAAAATTTATTGAGCCTAAGAGCAAAGAAACTGTAATCAATATCAAAACTTCATATGATTATTATGCAGACATTTATCAGATGAAATGCTTGAATATGCTCTTTGCATTAACATGGAATAATCTGATTGATGTTTATGATATGAAAACAGGCGGACTGATTCAGACGCTTAGATGGAAAGGCAACAGGAAATTCGAGAGAGAGCGGTTAGTAATTGATGAAGAGAATAAGTGCATATATTGTATTTTGTATTATGGGGAGGAAGGCGAAAATGAATCCTTAGTAAGTGTCATTGATTGTGTAGGATGGACGGAAAGGATTGTATTATCATTACCAGGATTTTATGCGTCCGGTCTTCAATATTGCAAAAAGGAACAAGAGTATATTATTGTGGGAAGACAATTTTGCAAGTTTCCGCAATCTTTGTACCTGACAGGGATTTACAAAGGGATTGGAATGAACAGCGGAAAAGAGATTTTATTTGATAAGTCAAACGAGTGGAATATACAGACACTTACTACGGCTAAGCTTATGGATAATGGTGACATGCTTTACTTCATTGGAATTAAGAGGGGGAAAGTGTACCGTCTGGGAGAGAAAAGCCCGATTCTGGACAAAGTAGATGAAACTGCATTTTCACACGATGGGAAGTACATTGCCTATCTGAGGAGAGGGAAGATAACGGTGCTGGAATATGCATCCTGGAAAGTGGTGGACACAGTTGAGAGTGATATGGGACTTATGCATGTATTTGAGTTTGAAGATTCGGATAAGCATATCATTTATCAGGTTGATGATGTGAATTATCTATTTGAAATCGAATTTGGAATTGTTGAGAAATAAGGAAATGATTGAGTAAAATGCAAGTTGACGCATGATTATGGCGGGAGCATAAAGACAATCGGATATTTTGGAAATTGGAAAAAGGCAAGGGCGGTGATGAAGAAATACCGCTCCTCAATAGAAGGATTCAAGGATTATCCAAATGATTTTGTGATCAGAAAAATTAAATTGAATGAAGACAACTATTATTTTTTAGAGTAGGAATAAAGAAGGCAAATATATTGAAACAAGTATGACGGCGGCAAAAATCCGGGGAAACAGTATCAGAAGGAGCGTCATCAGGAGGAACGGCGGAAGACGGCACCGCATCCGAGGGAACGGAGAACAGCGGCTTTGGTTATTACCTGTATAATAAGGACGTGCAGGGCAGCACGACGAGCGTTGTATTATACTATAAAAATATGCTCTTAGTATGGGCAATCATGAGGAATAAAAAGAGGTTTTTAAAACTCATAATGGGAATGGGTGTAAATATTGATAAAAAAATATATGGTTTTACACCTGTAGAATGTGCATGTATCTATCAGAACATTCCGGCTGTAAAGATTCTGGCTGCGGCAGGATGTGAATTAAATTATCAGGGCAGCATCATATGTCATGTGCTTGCGGAATGGAATCAGTATAATACCTTAAGAGCGCTGGTGAAAAGGGGGCTGGACGTTAATATGAGAGACCGCAATGGAAGGACAGGCTTACATTGGGCAGCGGAGAAGGGAAACGCTGAGAGCGTAGAGGTATTGCTGGAATCAGGGGCAGACGTGGATGCGGCGGATGGGGATGGTATGACACCGCTTGCAATCGCGTGTATGGATGGAGAGTATGAAATCGTATCCCTTCTGTTGAAATATGGTGCAGATGCTAATTGCCGGGATAGCGAGGGACTTACGCCTTTGTGTCATGCGAAAGCAAAACAGAGAAGAAACATTCAAAAATTACTGTTGGCAAATGGTGTAAAATTATAACCATATTCGTTATTACACGATGCGCTATTTGGTTAGCGATAGTGCATCGTGTAATTGTAAAAGGGAAATTAGTTTGAGGAACCGATATGAAATTGTGAGGGTTAGGGTAGATGAAAGCTGATAAGCCATTTTTTGAACAAACATATTTGAAAAAGTATTTAAAGGACAAGATGGAGTGCAGAGACCTTTTAAAATTTCTTCGCATGGAGTGGGAAAAAACAAGGAATGAAGAATTTTTTTTAATATTGCTTGGATATACATGGCTTTTTACGGAAAATGCGTATTTAGATGATGTCTTCCGATTTTATAATGAAAAGGTATATGAAAAGGAGTTACTTTTTGAATTATTAAAATACGGGGAAAATAACATGAAAAAAAGCGTAAAATTTTGGCTGTTGACGGGGTATATTTACAGCACAACAGGGTATTACTTTTGGGGGGATTTAGAGGATTCTCAGGAGAAAATTGAAGAAAATGGAGAAAAAATAATATCAGAGATGTATAATAAATATCCTGAACATTTTACGATTGGTTATTTTTATGGGATGATATATGGATTTGAAAGCATGTATAAAAAATATGATAAGAAAAAGTTTCAAGAGATGGTTTACGGGCTATTCCCGTCAAAGGCGGAAATCGATGTATATTTTAGAGAGAATAGGCAAAAGGCGGAGCCTTTATTTTTTGGCAAGGATGACAGGGATTCAGATGACTGGAGTTGGGATTTATGCGGAAATTAATATTTTCCGGGAGACAGAGCGAACAGAAAACGGAAAGAAGAAAATGGGGTGCAGGCCGTGGTGCTTTTGCGGCACAGGCGATGATGGCTGTTCTGATGTATTGCGGAGCATATGGCATCTTGATGGAAATGTTTCAGGATATGTATGAAAGCGTTTTTTGGATTGGCGGAATACTCTATGCCGTGTATTACATAGCAGCAATTATTGGCGGGATGATATGGCTTGCCTATCTCTGGAATAAAAGGAGAAAGACGGCGCTGGCGGCACACCTGTTTTTAACGGCCAGTATTGCTTGCCAGTTGTGTGGAATCATATACGAGTGCCTGTTTGGTGGGGATGCGGTGGGATTTGAGGGAGTTCTTATCTTTGGGGTGATACCGGGGGCGGCTCTTTTGACAGAGATAAGTATGATGGTAAATTATTACAGAGAAAATTCCAGATTCAAGTCTGCATGTATACGGTTCAATTGCGTAATAATCGGTATCGGGGTATTTTTTTACATGATACTGTTTCTTGATATTAACACGGCCAAGCCGTCTGAAAATCTCTATTTGCTGTTTTTGATAGGAATAAAGGGAACTTTGCTGCTCGTTATGTGGGAAGAGTCCGGGAGAGGGTAGAAAAGTTATATGAAAAAAAGAATTTTTATTCTTATTATGATTCTGGGAGTTATCATATGTCAGTTGGAGGTACTGAGCACCGGACGTTTCTTTCCTGATTACTGGATTCGCGATATGCTTGGCGAGTATGATACCAACATTACTGTCGCAAATATGAGAGCGGGCGGACATGGGGCATTGTCGGCATATTGTGACGGGGAATACTATTTTTATGATAAGTCCAGGAAAGCAATCTGCAATTACAGAACAGGCGAACCGATTGTCCCAACGGAAGGTGTTCCTGTGCAATTGGCTGTATCTGACAAGTACATATATTACATGACCAAAGACATGCTGTATCAGTGTGATTACAGCGGCAGGGAGATTGCCAGCCGGTTTTTTGAAAAAGAGTATCTGAAAGGGCTTTATGCGGACGGCAAAAATGTATATTGCGAATGCGATTATGCAATGGATACTCTGGGGTATGCGGTATATATTTTTGATGCGGATAATATCTCAAAAGCAGGGGATTTTGAGATAATGGACGAAGGCTGGGATAAGGCGGTCCCATTTTATGAAGAAGGGAGGGTGACGATTGCAGAACATAAAATGAAACAGATAAAGGGAGGATGGATGATAGCGACAGGAAGTCCGGCGGCGATAAAGGTTGAACACGGGGAAGACGCGGTAAAAGTATATACGGAAAATATAAATAATGGTTATTTTGGAATCGTTATGGAGGGAGATAATGAAACAGTAATATCTTATTGGGATTATATAGCAGGGCTGTGGGACGGAGAACTATATTCAACGGAAAACGGAATCATAAGAATGATTTCTCCTAAAAAGTGGGAAGATTATGGGAAAGATTTGGATCCGAATCTGTGGTACTCCGTTTTAACGGCAGATGATGATTGCCTCATAGTTTTGCTTGAGCATTACCGTGCCATCGACGGGCGTTCTACTTCCTATGGTTCCGTGGGGCAGTATGTGAAGGGGCAGATTTTATATATTGACCTGGAAACAAAAAAATTACAGCACGGCATACCGATAAAAAGAGGACAGGTCGTCTATATGGATAAAGATAAGTATGCTGCGGTAAAAAACGGAAAGATGACATTTTATCAGGCGGCAGACGGAAAACGGATAATGACGCATAAGATAAAGGGATATGTGCTACGCAAGGATTATAGGGTTGAATTGTGCTATGATAAAATATTTATCTTTTGCGGGGAAGAATTAATAGATGTTGTTGAAATCTGATTGCCGGGATATGCGGTGAGGACGGAAGGCTGTATTCCCAAATCGTGGGGTGTATGAAGTGAGATGAAAAGAAAATTGATAGTTTGCGCTTTAATAGCGGCGGTAGGAATCGTACAGGTTATGTGTATGGGCAGCAGGCGGGTATTTGTTGATTACTGGCTGCGCTGTGCGCGGGGAGAATATGATACGAATATTGATGCCGCAAATGCCGCGGCCCATAACTGCGGAACGGCAACGGCGTATTTTGATGGCAAATATTACTATTATGATAAGGATAAGAGTGCGATTTGCGAATGCCATACGGGCAATCCAATAGTGCCGGTAAAGGCAGCTCCGAAGGGGCTGGCGGTTTCCGGACAGTACATTTATTATTGCACGGATTCTGCCTTATATCAGTGCAGTTATCGGGGAGAGGAAGTTGCCGTCTTTTTGTTTCCTGAGGAGACATGGGCGGAGGAACTGTACCTTGAGGGAACTCATATTTATTGCAAATGCGGAGAATACAGCGGCATTTCAGATGATGCCGGGATAAGGGATGTAATATATATTTTAGACTCGGAAAACATCACCGGTGCGGCAACGGCTCAGAAAATCGATGATGGATGGAAAGAAATACTGCCTTATGACGAAGAAGTAATCCCTGGGATAGAGGGGCTGTATGTCAGAAAGGCGGGTAATGGCTGGCTGGCGGCGAAAGGAAATCCTGACCTGATTCGGGTTTCATGTGAGGCTAATGGATTGAGAATCTCTAATACAGATAATGGAGGAGCTTTTGAGCTGCTTTCAGGTAGCACAGGAAAGGCAATATTTGGCACAGGACAAGAAATAATGGCAAGCATTGACAATGACATATATATGTCTGTGTTCATGACAAATGAGATAGGGTGCCTTACAAATGAGAAACAGTGGGAGGTGTATGAGGGCAGCCTTGACACCGAATTAAGAGTTTCCCGCATGGCAATGGATGAAGATGTATGGATTGTCCTCCTGGAGGAGTATGCTGCCGGAAGTGCCGGCTCCAGCCCGGAGGGGTCGGTGGGGGAATATTTGAATAGCCACATCGTATGTATTGACCTGGATGCGAAACAGGTGACGGACAGCATACCTGTAAAGACGGGGCAGGTCATTTATATGGACAAAAGCCAATATGCATCCATCCGGGATGGGAAAGTAAGTTTCTATAGTATTGCTGACGGGAAAAAACTGAAAGAGCATGAGGTGAAAGGATATCGGATGCGTGAAGATTATTATGTGGAGTCATGCGGCAATAAGATTTTTTTCTATCGTAATGGGGGAATGATAGATATTGTTGATATAAAGGATTGGTGAAAAAGAAAAAATGGAAAGTGTTGGGTTATATTTGTTCAGGAATATTAATTTTTCCCCTGCTCTTATTCATTTTAATATCGCATATATTACGGTGCATCGATGAAATGTCAGAATGGATTTATTGGATAAAAGGGAGATACATAGATGTGGACATGTATACAGCAAAGTAAATAAAAGAAATGGGGAATTAGTGCATACGGAGGAATTGTATTGAAAGTAGAGGTAGAGTTTACTTTGGGATTTCAGGAAACACATAAAAAAATCGATGACAGTATATCAAAAAAGCTGTATCAGATTAGAAGGCAGATTAGGCAATACAAAACAGGAGAGCGGATATTGTCTGCTGATTTTTATAAAATGGAAGAAGGAAATCCCCTGTTTAGGCAATGCGCTGAATTTGCAAAATGTTTTCCAGAGGAAATAGATTTGCAGATATATAGGCAAGAGGTTGAATATGTAGAAAACGATGTTGAGAAAGCGGTTGCATTTGTGCCTGATTTTACGAGTTACTGGTGTCAGGAGTATGATGATATTTCGATGGAATATGAAGAGTGCAGATATTGTCATGCACATTTGAAAGAATTATCAAAAGCAGCATATATCAGGCCGCAGGGATTTGTAAAGAGGGAATCCGACCAATACGGGGTATTATGGGTGGACGGAGAGTATAAACGCTTTATGGCTTTGCCACGCTTGTATGATAAATTAATTGCAGAAGGGATATCAGAGCAGTATTTCAGACCGGCATATTCAAAAAGTAAAAGAATCTTAGCATATGAATTTGTGAGTGACAGTGTTCTGCCTGAAAAAAGTTATGAAGATAGGAATTATTTTTTAAAGGCGCAATGTATGGTCTGCGGGGCATCTAACTATGAAGTGGATGAAAGGCAGCATTATTATGTTCCCAAAACGATTTCCGAGGAGGGAGCATTGTGCTTGAAAGAAATCAGTAAGACCGCGGAATATTATCATCATCAGCCTAAAATGCTGATTAATAGAAAGATGCATGATTTGATTAAGGAGTATGTTCCGTCAGCTCAGTTTTTTCCGGTATTTGTAAGGGAACCATAATACCTTGAACATATACGAAATGAAAAAGGCAAATGTAACTGGGGATGCTTAAAATTTCAAACAAAATTATAGCATAGGATTATCCGAATTGTTTTTAGTATTAAAAATAAATATTTCTTTTTAGGGTAATGTCCATCACTGCAATTAGGATAAAAGACGAGGAACATGTGATAAGAAAAAATAAAATGTCTGCATTTTAAAGGGTAATTAGAATGGATGTAAAAGTTGAATTTAGTTTATTATATGATGGCAAAGATAAAAGCATTAAAGCAGAATTGTTAAGACAGTTGGAAAAGCTGGATAAATATAAACAAAAGGAACAATTTATTGGAAACAATATTTATTTGATTGATGAAAAATCAGATTTATACAATCAAATTGTCGGGTTCTGCGAAAACAATAAAAAAACGGTCAGATTTGTTGATTTTGGATTTGAAGTAAAAATCACAGATGCGGATAGAAGGAAAGCAGTAGCATTTATACCTCAATTCCCAATGGATTACTGCGAAGAATATGATGACATCACTTATGAGTATGAGGAATGTGAGTTTTGTTATTGTAATAGAAGAGCGGATGATTTGTTTCATGTGCAGCCAAAAGGATATATAAAGCGTTGCCGGGATGAATATGGCATGGCGGGAATTGACAGGGCTGGGGGAGAATTATTGCTGCTGCCTAAATTAGTTGAAGGACTAATTGATGGAGGGATACATAAAAAATATTTTGAGCCAGTGCTGAGTAAGAAAAAGAAAATCATGGGATATATCTATACGACAGACAATATTTTGCCGGAAGGTGCTTTAAAGGACTCGAATTATAGATATCTTGGCAAATGCCCTGTCTGCGGAGGGATAAAATTGAACAGAACAGAAAAACGGTACTGGTATCACCATAAAACAATAACAAGAGAGGCATTGCAATATTTGAAAGATGTAAACTTTACATATGAATTTTATGATGAGTATAGAACGATAGTAGTGAGCAAAAGAGTGGAAGAAATCATCAGCAAATATGTAAAAAATGCAGAATTTATTCCGATATTTCCTGAAAAATAGATACTTCGGAACTATTGCAAAAGGGTGACAGATGTATGGAACACAGAGTTACAGGCAATGAAAGATGCCTGGCAGTCAAATATAGACCGGCAGTGTGGGCTTTGGCGTTTGCGGGAGTGCTGCTGATTATAGGGTTGTTTTGCTTTCTCATATTATACGGTTCTATAATGAAAGAGGGTACCGTTAAGTATAATATAACGTTTTATATTGATGGCGGCATATGTGCTAAAGATAAAATACAAGTTCAGTTCGAGGATGATTCTGACAATAAGGTCACGTCACAATTGGCGGCAACAGAAGAAGGAGTGTATACAACCAGTAAGAATGCGGTATTGGGAATGACCGTACTCAATTTAAAAGGTAATATAAAAGATTTTGAGGCAAAGCTTATGCACTATAACAGCAATGAAACGGACGATATCATTGTTGACTGGAAGATCAATTGCATACAGGAAGACGGAAAATGGAGGGCCGAGCATACGGTAAACTGCAGGGAAGGGCGCAATGAGTATAAAGTACAGGATGCTTTTGATGCCGGGGAAGAGCAGGTGGTCTATTTAGGACCATAGGAGAGAATGTTTAGAAAGGGCAAAAGATATGACAAAGCTTACAGATGAGATCATCAAAAATTTTCAGGTACGGAAGACAAAAAAACAGAAGACGGAATTTATTGAGCTGATGAGGGCGCACTTCCCGGAGATGCGGGTTGAGAGCGGCGGTTTCTTAAAGTGCCGGAATCTCGTGATTGGGGATGTGGAGAGCGCGAAAGTGGTGTTTGGCGCGCATTATGATACCGCCCCGGCGCTGCCGGTTCCTAATCTGGTGTTTCCGAAGAATCTGCTTTTCTTTGTTTTGTGGCAATTTCTTATTGTACTGCCGATGGTATTTTTTATGCTGGTTGTGGGAATCACGGTATTAGTTCTGACGGATAGTATTTTGCTCTATTGCCTGTCTGCGGCAGCGGTCTGGGTTCTGTTTTGCTGGCTTTTGCTGGGCGGGAAGGCAAACCGGCATACGGCGAACGACAATACTTCAGGAGTTGTCACGCTCTGCGAGGCAATGAAACGGATGGGGACGGATGGTTTCCGGGATGCGGCATTTGTATTTTTTGACCAGGAGGAGACGGGGCTTTGGGGTTCGCTACTATTCATGAAAACCCATAGGGAAACCATGAAAGAAAAGCTGCTGGTGAATTTTGACTGTGTTTCGGACGGGGATTATTTTTTGCTCGTCAGTAATAAGAGAGCCAGGGAGCGGTACGAAAGTGCGCTCAGGAGGGCATTTCCAGGCGTGGAGGGCAAACATGTGCGGTTTGAGAAATCATTTGCGACGCTCTTTCCTTCCGACCAGATACGCTTTCCGTGCTCCGTGGGGGTAATCGCGCTGAAAAGGAAATGGTTTCTGGGGCTGTATCTGGATAAAATACATACAAAACATGACACGGTATTTCAGGAAGAAAATATAACGTATTTTGCGGAGAGCATATGCCGCCTCTGCGATATTGCGGGAGAAGCGGGGAAATAGCATGAAAAAATAGAACTTGAAGGCAAATGATTTTAAAATGGAGGAGAATCTATATGAACAATCTTTTATATGAAAAATTAGTACAGTTATCAGAGGACAGGCGGTTGGTATCTCTATATATGGAAGGGGATACGGAGACATTTTATGCGGGATACATATTAGGGATCAATGAGGACAATATTTTATTTGAGCATATTACCCCGTATGGAAAATATGACGGATATATCTTACAGCGGACTTCAAATGTCTGCCGGGTAGGATATGATGAGATTTATCTGAAGAAAATCGAAAAGTTAAATGCTTTTGAGCCAAAGAAACATAAATCTATAAAAGTAGACGAAAGCAATCTGGCGGTTTCGCTTTTGAATGTGGCCATGGAAAATAACTGGGTCGTATCTCTGGAGCTGGATAAAAGTGATTTGGATGATGTGAAGGGATATGTGATAAGAGTGGATTCGGATAATACAGTTGTGAAACAGCTTACAGACGAAGGGCAGTATGACGGAGAGACTTATTTTGATACATATGATATTACAAGCATGGAATGTGATACCCAGAAAAACCAAAGCATTAAGATACTCGCGGAAGAGGGCGGAGAGCAAAGGCAGATATGAAAAAAATAGTAGATTGGGTGACAATTAAATTCTTGATTGTGGGAGTTATCAATATCGGAAGTATCGTAAGCTTTTTCCTGAATAAGTATTTTACGTTTAAGAGCGGGAAAAGCCTGTTTGTAGCGTTCAATTACTTTGGGCAGAGGTTTTTGGTGTTCCGGAAGGATTATTGTGTATAACAACATTGATAATTGTGTAATTAGTGTGTTATAGTAAATACAAATTAATAAGGAAGAACTTCCTGCACCATCAGATCAGGTGGCTGCTATTGAAAAAGCAAAGCAGGATGCGGAGGATATTGATTTTTCTAAAGGTATTTTGACGTATATAGATGTTGGCTCTTCTGAGTACAGAAAAAAAGTTGATACAAAAACAATATATCAAAATAAATAAGTGACACGGAGGATGAGCACCATGAGAGGGAAGAGAACATATTGGGAAATACTTAGACATGCGTTGGTTCTGGCAGTATTTGTTCTTGCAATGACAGCGGCATGTCCGGAGACGGTACAGGCGGCGGGAGCTAAGAAGGTCAAGTCTGTATCCGTAAAGATTGGAAAGAAGAAGGTGACTAAAAGGACTTACTCTTTGCAGAAGGGAAAGACAGCAGTCTTAAAAGTGAAGGCCAGTCCGGCGAAAGCTAAAAAGTCAGTAAAATATAAAAGCAGCAACAAGAAGATAGTTGCAGTTAGCAAAAAAGGAAAGATTCGGGCAAAAAAGAAAGGGACTGCCAGGATTACTATTACGGTTAAAGGGAAAAACGGAAAGAAAAAGACGACGTGGGTAAAGATAAAAGTAAAGGCAGCGGGTGCTGCAAATGCTTCGGGTTCCCATGTGCATAAGTGGAAATATACGCATACGAAAGCTAAAGATGGTTATGCGTGTAATGGCTGCGGAAACGATGTCACAGATTGGGATGACATGTATGCATGTTGCGGCGGATGGCATACGCACCAGTGGTGGAATTATCCAAGTGTAGATGAATGCATGGTATGCGGGAAAAAGCAGCATCGGCATATATGGGGATGGACGGCTCCTGTTTATTCTTCAGGAACGGATAAAGTTTTGGAACGGGATTACTGGGTATGCATAGGATGCGGGAATGTCAGTCTGGATGGAACGAATACCTGCAGGGAGTACTATTATTATCCGTTTAAAGGGAAGGCGAGAGCCAATATAACAGATCACTGGAGCACCGGATATGATTTTTCAAAAGATAATATTACAGAAGTGGTACAAGAAACACTTCCCAGAGGAGATCTTACTGAATTACAGAATATAGGGATTGATCATAAAAACAGTATCGGTCTGCGCGAGAATCTTGTTGTCGGTGAAAGTGTCCAGATGAAAGTGGCATATACTCCTGCTAATACAAAAACCAAGGGTGTAGTGTGGAAGAGCAATAACCCGAAAGTCGTATCTGTGGATCCAAATGGAAATGCAAAGGCTGTAGGTCCGGGTAAAGCGACAGTCACCGTCTCAAGTACAAGCGGTCTCTGCCGAGATGATACCTATGATTTTGTAGTTACAGAAACGAAAGAAGGCGGGATCGAAGATGTATGGTTTATTGTAAATGGAGAGATTGTCAGGAATAATGAAGAAATCACATTAGAGGAAGGGGTCTGGAGTTCAGGGCGGAAAATGCCAAATCATTATATGGTCCAGGTACAAACTTCACCTTCACCTGCCAGATATCTTGTGAGATATGGAACGATGGAAGACGAACAGTTTGCCTCAGAGGATAAGTATAATAATAATTATGTTGCAGCTCAAGGGGGACCAATCGAGGCAGGCGGTATAAATAAATGGATTACAGCCGAAGATACAACATGTAAAATATATACTATGGATGCAGGTACATGTGTCATGTCCGCCAATGTCAAAGACCCTTATGGGCAGCAGATTGATTTAAGGATAACGATAAGAGTAGAATAATTACCTGATAAATTGTGTACATTATTCAAAAGCTCTGCTATAATTATCTATTAAGAAATAAATGAACGGACTGTGAAGTCAGAAGGAGGTCAAGAAGTGTTAAAAGGAAAGATAGCAGTTGTAACCGGCGGAACTAGAGGAATTGGATATTCGATTGTAAAAAAATATCTGGAAAATGGGGCGAAAGTAGTATTGTTTGGCTCAAGAGCAGAGACCGTGGAGAAAGCGCTTGCTTCACTGAAGGCTGAGAATGGGGACTGGGAAGTCAGCGGGGATTATCCGAATCTGAAGGATGCAAAGTCTGTGGAGGAAGCTATTGGAAAAGTAAAAGAAAAGTATGGGCGGATCGACATTCTTGTGAACAATGCAGGTGTATCTGACAGCAAAAAGATTGAGGATTATACATCGGAACATTTTGCAAATATCATGCAATTGAATGTCAATGCGATCATGAATGCGGTCATGCCTGCTGTAAAGATCATGAAAGAGCAAGGCGGCGGCTGTATCCTCAATACCAGTTCCATGGTAAGTATCTGCGGACAGCCCAGCGGCGTAGCATATCCCACAAGCAAATCTGCCGTAAACGGCCTGACATGGTCGCTGGCAAGGGAGCTTGGACCAAGCGGTATCCGTGTGAATGCTGTAGCTCCTGGAATTACAAAGACAGATATGGTGGCAGCACTTCCGGAGCAGATGATCAAACCGCTGATCAATGCCATTCCAATCCGCAGGATTGGCGAGCCGGAGGATATTGCAAATGCATTCCTGTTCCTTGCCAGCGATATGGCCAGCTATGTAACAGGAGAAATCTTATCTGTAGACGGTGCGATGAGATCATAGCCCAAAAAGATGAGGGTGCAGCAAGATGCAGGACTTCCACAATCCAGGCATCTTACTTCACCCTCATTTCTTTGTTTTTATTCGGTTTCCTTTGCGACATATACGATACCGAAAGCGCCGGTTCCGATATGAGTACCGATGATCGGACCGATGCCTCGTACTTTCGGAGATTCAAGATTCAACCCGTTTTTTTGGAGCATATGTAAAAATGCTGCGCAATTTTTCTGGTCATAAGCATAGAGAAGATATAAAGGACAATCCATGTCCGGAGCATCAGCCATTGTAAGCTTCGCTACCTGTTTGCACGCATGGCGGATTCCCATCTGTTTGCCGCAGAGAGAAACATTGCCCTCCGGTGTAAATGTAATGATCGGTTTTAAGTTGGCAAGGTTTCCTAAAGCAGCGGATGTCTTAGATAGTCTGCCGCCTTTGGCAAGATATTCTAAAGTGTCAAGCCCGGCAAAAAGACGAAGCCTGGGTCTTAAGTTTTCTACTTCGTTTACAATCTCCTGTGCACTGCGTCCGGCATCCCTAAGCTTTACTGCACGGTCAACTAAGATACGCATTCCGAGAGTGGCAATTTTACTGTCGACGATGAAAATATTTTCATAATCGGCCATGCTTTTTGCCAGGACCGCGTTCTGAAAAGTGCCGCTCAACGCGCTGGAAATAAGTATGGCAATTACACTGTCTCCGGCTTCCTTTGTTGGTGTCCCCATAAATCCCTTCCAGACGGTCAATCACTGCCTGCTGGTG
>CANOBT010000088.1 GCA_947564305.1 uncultured Lachnospiraceae bacterium
GATGAAAATACTAATTGCAGAGGATGATGCCAGATTACTGAAATCCTTGCTGCATATCTTTACTTTGAACAAGTTCAGTGCAGATGGAGTGTCCGACGGGAAAGAAGCTTTGGAATATGCCCTCACAGGAGAATATGACGGACTTGTTTTAGATATCATGATGCCTGGGATGGATGGGATTGAGGTTTTAAAAGCACTCAGAAAGGAAAATATCACAATCCCGGCTCTGTTCCTGACAGCCAGAACAGAGGTTTCCCAGAGGGTAGACGGACTGGATGCCGGGGCGGATGATTATCTGCCAAAGCCCTTTTCAACGGCAGAGCTTTTGGCTAGAGTCCGGGCAATGCTCCGACGGAAAGAAAACTATACCCCGGAGCTTTTGACCTTTGGAGGACTGACGCTGAATCGATCTACCTATGAAATTTCGAGTCAGACAAACCGACAGGCGCTAAGTGGGAAGGAGTACCAGATATTAGAAATGTTGATGGAAAAGCCGGGAATGATTGTTACAGCGGAGCAATTCCTGACACATATATGGGGGTGGAATACAGAGATTGATACAAGCTCCGTATGGGTGCATATCTCTAACCTGCGAAAAAAATTTGAAAAAATTGAAGCTCCTGTCAGTATAAGGTTTGTGCGCAGTGCGGGTTATATTCTGGAGGAAGTGCCATGATTTATCATTTGCAAAAGAAAGTCATACGCATATGCGGGGGTTCTGTGCTTCTTGTATTTGCGGTAATCTTTTTTTTAATCTATAGTTTTAGCACGAGACAGATTAACGAGACAATGGACGCGCTGACAGACCGGATATCGGATAACGACGGAAGATTTCCGGAATGGAGGGATGACCGGGGGAATCCGGGAATACCTGTGGGAGTGCCGGATTTTATGACAATAGAGACGCCATTCAGTACTCGTTTTTTTACTGTACGGTTTGATGAAAGCGGCCGGATGGCAGATGTGGATGTCAGTTCGATTTCTGCAATTACGGAAGAAACAGCACGAAAATATGCGGAAGAAACCTATGAAAGCGGCAAGGAGCGTGGCTGGATGGAAGACTATCGTTATAAGCAGTATCAGACAGAGTATGGAATGACGATTGTTTATGTGGATGGCAGTATGAACCGTTTCATGTCAAACCGGATGGTTTTCGCAGCTGGCGTTGTACTCATTATTAGCGCTTTCACCATTTGGATGATCGTAATAATTTTTTCAAAGCGTGCAGTCCGGCCAATAGCAGAAAGTTATGAAAAGCAGAAACAGTTTATCACAGATGCGAATCACGAATTAAAGACTCCGTTGACACTGGTAATGACAAATTTGGATATTCTGGAGTCAGAAATAGGAGAGAATGAGTGGTTATCAGACATTCGCAGCGAAGGTGAGCGCATGAGCGCATTGGTGAACCAACTGGTTGTACTGGCAAGGATGGATGAGGATAAGACAAATCTGGAAATGCAGAGTTTTTCCCTAAGTGATATGATTGTGGACGTTATTTCAGAATTTCAGATGCTGGCGCAGGAGCGTGGAAAATCAATGGAAGCGCAGATTGAACCGAAGGTAGATTATATGGGTGACGAGACAGCGGTTCACAGAGTGATCTCCATTCTTTTGGATAATGCGGTCAAATATTGTGATGATGGAGGAAGTATCAGACTTAGACTGGAAAAGAAGAAACATCCGGTGCTTTATGTGGAAAACACATATGCAGATGTAGGTGAGATAGAACTGGACAAACTGTTTGACCGATTTTACCGAGCAGATAAAGCAAGGACCTTTACCGGCGGATTCGGAGTCGGGTTGTCCATTGCCAAAGCAATCGTAACGCAACATAAGGGAGAAATTAACGCTTATAAAAAAGATACAGGTCATATTGGATTTAAAGTGATATGGCGGCAATAAATGACATTCTTATAAGGAAGGGGCCACGGCGGTTGCTTCCTTTTCTGTTCACAAATTTTTCACGTCTTTCTTTAGGCTATCTTTAGCGCCGTTTAATAAAATCTTAAAGATGATAGAAATTTGCCTGTGTCCTATGAAGGCAAACGACTTTGAAAATGAGTAAGGAGGGTCATTATGATCACAGTAGAACATTTGACAAAGTGTTATGGTGATTTCATGGCAGTCAGCGACTTGTCTTTTGAGATTGAGGAGGGGCATGTCTATGGCTTTTTGGGACCGAATGGCGCTGGGAAATCCACCACAATGAATATCATGACAGGCTGCTTGTCTGCAACGGATGGAACTGTCAGAATTGACGGCTACGATATCTTTGAAGAACCGCAGATGGCAAAAAAACTGATGGGATATTTACCGGAACAGCCGCCTTTGTACATGAATGAGACGCCGGTGGAGTATCTGAAATTTGTCGGTGCAGCAAAAGGGCTGAAAGGAATGGAACTGGCGCAGCAGGTGGAAGAGGTCATTGATCAGACTAAAATAGGCAGTGTCAGAAACAAACTGATTTCCGCATTGTCGAAAGGATATAAACAGCGTGTAGGTATTGCCCAGGCACTTTTGGGGAATCCAAAAGTTATTATTCTGGATGAGCCAACGGTAGGTCTTGATCCAATCCAGATTATAGAGATTCGTGACTTGATCAGGCAGTTGGGTGAAAGCCATACAGTGATTCTAAGCTCCCACATTCTGTCGGAGGTACAGGCAATTTGTGAAAAGGTGCTGATTATTGCCAGGGGGAGGCTTGTAGCTTTTGATGCACCGGAAAATCTGGAAAAACTCAGACAATCATCAAACGGCATTGATTTTACGGTAGAAGCGCTTCCAGAAGAAGCGGAGGAGATTCTGGAAAAACTGGCGATATACAAGGAATATACGCTGGACGAAGTGGAAACGGGACTTTTAAGAATTCATGTGAAAGCTGATATGGACGATGTCAGGTCTGAATGCCGGCAGTTGTTCTTTGCATTTGCAGAAAAACAGAAGGCAATTGTTGAGATGGTCTCAAAGAAAGCAAATCTGGAAGATATTTTTATTGAATTGACGGAAGGAGAGACAAACAGCGGACTGGAAGTTGGTGAAGAAACGGATACTGTAGGCGGAATGGATGTTTCAGATGAAGCGGCTGTTAATTCCTTATGTGAGACAGAGGATATTCCGGCTGAAGTGGATTCAGAAGATGCTTTGGAAGAAAGCGAGGTGGAAAAAGAATGATTGCAGTATGGAAGCATGAGCTGTCGAACCATTTTCATTCATTGACAGCCTATATTTTTTCGGCGTTTCTTCTGGCCTTTGTAGGTCTTGGAGCCATGCTTTATAACATCCAGTCGGCAGTGGCAAACTTTGAGTATGTGCTGAGCTTTGTATGTCTTGGCTTTGTGGTGATTATTCCGATTTTGACGATGAAGGTGATTGCAGAGGAACGCAGACAGAAAACAGACCAGCTTCTATATTCTCTGCCCATTACAACTTCGCAGATTATTATCGGGAAATATTTGGCTCTTTTAATTGTGTATCTGGTGCCGCTTGTGATTATTTCCTTTTATCCGCTGATTTTTTCCAGATTTGGGGAAGTTTACCTGTTGACATCCTACGGCTCTATGTTTGCTTTTTTTATGATGGGAGCGGCGCTCATGGCCATTGGCACGTTTATTTCTTCTTTGACGGATAATCTTGGATTTGCTGCAGGAATTGCAATTCCTGTCATTCTCTTAAATTATTACAGCGTGACGCTGGCAGAGTATGTATCGTCCACGGCCATAGGCTCTGCTGTAGCGTTGATTGTGGCAGCTGCTATTCTTGGATTTGTCATACGGTATTTGACAAGAAATGATAAATTGGCTTTTGGAATCGGGGCAGTTCTTTCCATTGCAATTGCTGGGCTGTTTGTGATGGATAGTTCAGGTTTTGAAGGTTTGCTGCCGGATATTATGACAAAGCTTTCGTTGTTTGAACGTTTTTATAAATTTGTAAACGGTGTATTTGATTTGACTGGAATCGTTTATTATGTGACAGTAATCGTGTTCTTTCTGTTTCTGTCTGTACAGTCTCTTGAGAAACGGAGGTACAACTGATGAAAAAATGGATAAGTAGTGGCGGACGAAAGAAACGGAGTCTCCGCCAGAATCAAATTGCATTAAAAGGTGGATCCTATTCGCTGGCGCTAACAGGAATTGTATTGGCAATTCTGATTGCGGTAAATGTTCTGGCATCCGTGTTGCCATCTACATGGACACAGTTGGATATCAGTTCTGCAAAGCTGTATTCCATCACCAGCAATACAAAAGTAGTGGTCAATGCATTGGAAAAAGATGTGACCATATACTGGGTAGTTCAGTCGGACAAAGAAGATAATGTGATTGAAAATTTATTGGCAAAATATGAAAGCCTTTCGGAACATATCGAGGTAGTAAAGAAAAATCCAGATGTCTATCCGACATTTACACAGCAGTATACCTCGGAAACGGTTCCGAATAACAGTCTAATTGTCGAGTGCGGCGACAGCAGCCGCTATATCAGCTATGAGGATATTTATCTGACAGAAGCAGATATGACAAGCTATTCCCATACAACCTCCTTTGACGGTGAGGGTGCGATTACTTCGGCTATTGATTATGTAGTCAGTGAAGATCATCCAAAGCTTTATATGACAGAGGGACATGGCGAGTCGGAGCTTTCTACTGTGTTTGCAGAGCAGATTGAAAAGCAGAATATAGAAACGGTTACATTCACCTTGTTGAATTCAGACACAGTACCAGAAGAAGCGGATGTGGTACTGATTCATGCGCCAACCAGTGATATTTCTGAGGAGGAGAAGGATATGCTGGCAGAATACACTAAAAACGGCGGTAAGCTGATGGTGATGGCAGGACCGGTGGAGAAAGGGGAATTGACGAATCTGTACAGCCTGCTTAGAGAATATGGTGTGGAAGCAGAAGAAGGCATTGTGGTGGAAGGTGACAGGAACCACTATGCATTCCAGCAGCCTTACATTCTTTTGCCGGAAATGGCAGACCATGAGATTACGAATCCGCTGACAGAGAGTAATTATTATGCGATTATGCCAATTGCACTGGGATTAACCGTTACAGATACGACAGGCTCTGTCACACAGCTTTTGACCACATCGGAAATGGCCTATAGCAAAGCTGCCGGATATGCGATTGAAACCTATGAGAAAGAAGATGGAGATGTGGATGGACCGTTTGCAACGGCGGTAGCTGTTGACTGCGGCAGCGGAGGCCAGATGGTATGGTTTGCATCTTCTAATTTCTTAGATGATATGTATAATGCTTATTCATCCGGTGCCAATCTGGATTTGGGCATGAATGCGCTTTCTTTTATGATTGGTGAACGAGAAGCAGTAGCAATCCGGAGCAAATCTTTAAATTATAGCTACCTGACGATCAATGAGTCTACAGCATTTTACCTGAAGGTGATGATGATTGGCGTTTTTCCGTTGGCATTTTTGGGATATGGTGTCTATGTGATTATGAGCAGAAGGAGGCGGCAGAATGAAACGGTCTAAAAAATTATATGCATTATTAGGGGTACTTGCCGTCATTTGCGGTGTGGCTTTTGGAGTCAGCCGGTATGAGCAGCGAAAGGAGGAAATTAAAAACAGCGATGAAATCATTCTGGAACTGGCGGCAGAGGATGTGACGGCGCTTTCGTGGGAATATGATGAGACAAAACTGGCTTTCCATAAGAGTGAAACGTGGCTGTATGACGATGATGAGGTCTTTCCGGTCAGCGAAGAAAAAATTAACGAATTGCTGGGATTGTTTGAGTCCTTTGGCGCGTCCTTTATTATTGAGAATGTGGAGGATTACAGTCAGTATGGATTGGATGATCCGACATGCAGCATCCATATTGAAACGGCAGAGGAAAGCTATGAGGTGGAATTGGGCGGCTACAGTACGATGGATGAGCAGCGGTACATTTCCATTGGGGACGGCAATGTATATCTGGTATCTACAGATCCGATGGAAACTTATGAGATTGAGCTGAAAGACATGATTTTACACGATGAAACACCTTACATTGATCAGGCGGATAACATTACGTTTGCGGGAAGTGAAAATTATAACATTATCTATCAGGAAGAAAGTGATGATACTTATCATGAAGATGACGTTTATTTCGTCAATGATGAGAATGGGCATCTGCCTTTGGATACAGATACCGTAAAGAGTTATCTTTCCTCTATCGGCAGCCTGGGGTTAAGTAACTATGTGTCTTACAATGTAACGGAGGAAGAGCTGTCTGTCTATGGACTGGATGATCCGGAACTGACAGCGACGGTGCAGTACATGGCGTCAAAAGAGGATGCGGAGGATGATGCCAGCACGGACGAAGAAGCAGAAGAAGTTAAAACTTTTGTTCTGCATATTTCCAGATCCGCTGAAGAAAAGGCCAAAGTGAAAGAGGAGGAGCCTTCGGAAGAAACAGATGCGTCGGATGATTATGAATCGGAGGAAGAATCTGTTCCTGCCTATGTACGGGTCGGCGAGTCTCAGATCATCTATGAGATCACAGAAACGGAATATGAATCGTTAATGGATGTATCTTATGATAAACTGCGCCATCAGGAAATTTTCTGGGCTGATTTTGGCAAAGTAACTCAGGTTGATATTTCTCTGGAGGGTCAGACATATACTTTGATTTCCAAGGAAGAAGATAAAGAAACTGTATGGTCTTATGGAGAAGAAGAGATTGCTGTAGACGATTTCCGGACGGCTCTTGCAGCGCTTACGGCAACGGAATTTAAGAACGAGGAAATCGGTGATAAAGAAGAACTTAGCATGACGCTTCATTTGGATGATGAAAACTATCCGACAGTACACATTGGCCTGTATCGGCGGGATGGGGATTCCTGTATGGCTGTAGTGGACGGTGAACCGACAGCCCTTGTGGCAAGAAGTAAAGTTGTGGATTTAGTGGAAGCAATAAATGCTATTGTACTGAATTAGGAATAAATGATTCTATGGGTGCCAGGGCAAGTCTGGCACCCGGTATGAAGAGGTGATGAATATTGAAGGTGGTTGCTGCTTAATGAGAGTTATACAGAAAATGCCAGAAGAAAGGGCAGACCTCTCTACCGGTTCCAGTACAGAAGAATTTTCATATTACTGTAGGAAAAAATGATATAGAAGGTCTAAATGTATGGAAAACAATGCAGTTATCTTTGCCATTAGCAGGGTGGTGATTCGAGCGGCGATGGTATGGGGGAATCTGAAGATACCGTTATTGGAAAGTTTGAAGATAACGGTACAATTTCTTCTGAGGAACAACCAGTAATTGTATCTGTCACGATACGGAGTGTATAAGATATGCATATATAAGATGAACATCTGTGTAATTTTATTTTAACATAGGCGTTTTAAGAGATATATTCCTTTCAGCGGAAGATAATGAGGATGGTAAGCAGAATCACTATTGTCAGGGAAAAGATGTTGAACTTGTTCATCAACAGCAAACTTTGTGCGCCGACCGAAGGCGACGGAATGGAGATTAATATGGATATAATAAAGAAAAAAATGCAATCAGTAGAAGATATGGAGCAGAAAGTCAACATTAGTGCGTCTGAACAACAGAAGAAATTTTTGGAAGGGGTGTCAGAACGGAAAGAAATAAAGACGCAGTATGTTGCAAAAAAGCAGCAGGCATCCTACGATGCAACATCACCCTATGGGGATACTCTTTCCATTAGTGAGATGGGAAAAACGACAAGTTCCTTAAAGGGCAGCAAATTGGTAAACGATACGGCTGATGGCACCGTGATATGGAAGGGAGCAGGTTCAAACGAACAAGAATAGGAAAATATAGGGTTAGAGTATTTGATTTGTGATGTCGGGCTGCCGCTTTATGATTGATAAATCGTGAAGCGGCAGCCATTTCTTTTGATTTTTTTTCTGTGTAAAGTTTACAAACACACTTGACAATATTTCTCTGAGCGGGGCGTGGGCCAGGGTATCATTGACAGTGGCGTTTCCCATGAGGAAATCTGGCTGACAAGCAAGCTGTGGACATCCGAGTATGGGGAGGGCGTGACAATGGAAGCGATTGACGCCATGTTAAACCGGCTTCAGGTAGATTATCTGGACTGTATTTATTTTCTGTCATACCCGGCTCCACAAATCCTGGTCATATCCAGGAAAACATTGCTATCTTTGATTTTCAACTTTCTTCAGAGGAAATGGAGCAGATACGCGCACTTGATTCCGAGGACAGGTATTTCAATCTTCCATACGAACAGATGACCAGTTTCTTTCCGTTAGTCGGGGAGTAAGCATTATCAGTATATACCTTAAAGTTATAGCAAGTGAACAAAGGGAGACTTCTGCCGCCAGACTGTTTTTGTTAAAATGGGCTTATGAATAGAATAATACATTATTTTCAAAACGAAAGGAGGACTTTATGAAACGTTATGTTGCATTACTGATGGCGGCAGCGGTCACGTTTTGTTTGGCAGCCTGCGGAACGGACAGGAGCGATGCGCCAGACAATTCAGAGTCAGGACAGGAGTATTCCGCTTTGCAAAATGCGGAGGATGCGCAGGAAGGGTCTGCGTCTTCGCAGACGGCAGAGGGCAAAATATTAATTGCATACTTTACTGCCGCAGAAAACAGCGGGGTAGATGCCGTTTCTTCGGCAAGCTATTCTGTTGTGAATGACACAGCGGTTGGGCGCCTCCGTGCCATTGCAGACATGATTCAGTCGGAAACAGGCGGAAATCTGTTTTCTATCCAAACTTCTGTGGTGTATCCGGCAGACGGCAGGGAATTGATTGATTATGCAGCGCAGGAACAGGAAGAGGATGCTCGCCCAGAGTTAACCAGCCATATAGAAGGGCTTGATGAATACGAAACAATTTTTGTCGGCTATCCCATCTGGTGGGGGGAAGCGCCGCACATCGTTTACAGCCTTGTTGAAAATGTAAGTCTGAAGAAGAAAACAGTGATTCCGTTTTCTACTTCAATCAGCAGCGGCCTTGGAAGCAGCGGGAAGCATTTAAAATGCAAGAGCGAAGATTTCATCCAAGACAAAATGGATGAAAGGGCGCAATTTCTATGATGTGCCATCTCAGAAAACGGTCAATAAATGGGTAAAGAGCATGAAATATTAAAAATGTGGCAGGAGCATAGATATATGGTGAAATCCTTTAAACACAGTGGAGGCAGCCACAGTAAATAATCAGCTATATGCTTATCCATTGACTGCAGATTAATGTAGTTCAGGCAATTTGCCAATCCCCATATGTTTGTTTGACAGTATCAAGAAAGCCAAAGCGTGGACTGTAGTCTCGTGCTGGCTTTTTTTGCGTATCGGAGCGCCATTCTGGAGCGAGACCCGGAATCAAGCGTAGACATTTTTTTGTATGCGGCAATCCCTGTTGGCAGTGTTCGTTTCAAACTTTAGTATACAGGAAATCAACGTTGCAGCAAAGATGAGGTCACTTCATATTTTCTCAAAAAATGGTAAAATGTTGCCAAAAAATGTTAGATATAGTAGAATACCAATATATTATATAATTAATCAAATAACAAAACATGAAAGCCAATAAATATTTACTATATGGAAAATAGGGGAGAAGGGACCATGAGGAACGGAGATAATATGTTTGGGGAAGCAGTTTCATTGGGAACTGTTTACACGATTGAGCGCCATTTGAAAATGTATGCAAAATCGGAGGATACGACAGAGCGCCATCAAGTGCTCTGGCATGCGTGGAACCAGAATAAGCGTTGGCTTACGCAATTGCTGGAGTGGACGCTTCCGTCTTTTCCGACTTACAGCTATCATAATGCCTCTCATGCTGATACGGTTCTCCATAATATTGAGCGGATTTTGGGAGAGAATCGGATACGGCAGCTGTCTGCGTCTGACTGTTTTATGTTGCTGCATACCGCATATATGCATGATATCGGGATGAGCATATCAGCAGCCGAGCGAAAAGGGATGATGAAGGATGAAAAGTTTGTAGAGCTGATAGAATATCTGAAAAGAGAAGGCGATTCAGATATGAAAAAGGCAGCAGAGAGCGTACTGCAGACACAGTATACAACATATCAGGAGTTTTCCACCAGAGAGCGTGGGAAAAAGCTAAAAGAACTATTTCAGCAGAAACTGGATGTCTATTATGGGTTGAGCCAGAATATGGCAGAATATCAAAGAAGGCAGCATGCTGAGTTTGTAGCTGTGATGTTACAGCTTGGAGATGCTCTTGATATGGACAATGACAGGTTCAATCCGTTTGTTTTTCAGTTTACAGGCAATTTTCCGCGAACTTCCACACTGCATTTTAAGAAGCATCAGGCGATGCGCCAGTTACAGAAGACAAAGATATATCTGAAAGGGATTTATGTACAGAGCCATAGCATGTACCAGGACAGCGAGCTGCTGGAACTGATTGACATAAAAGGCGGCAAGATAGGAAAATCACATATTGCAATTAATCGGGATGAATTCACGAAAGAAGGGCTTGATTATCTGGAGAATGAGATATATCCGTCCATTATTTCTTCGGCAAAGGCCGCTTTGGTGGAGCTGAATGAGCAGGTTGTTTTGGAGGGTGAAAAGTGGCAATCTGCTGACTATAAGTCGTTTGATAAAAAGATTATGGATTCTATCGAAGAGAAGACAAGAAGATGTATGAATAATCAGACGGAAGATTTTCTTGCCTTAAAGCTGGATTTGAAAGAGACTGTATTATCTGCAGTCGGTCTATCTTATTTTTTATGGGTTTTGGGGAAAGAGAAGATATTTTTTTGCGAGAAGACAGGGGGAAGATAATAATGCTTACAAACAAAGAGATAGACGCCATCCGCTTTTATGAAGGGGATATCAGAAAACGTGGTGAAAACGGACAGATTTTGGAAAACGAGAAAGAGGAAGGTTTTTATGGTACGCCCAGCGCTTACCGCACGATAAATTGTCTGATGTTCGAGGGAACTGACAATGAGGAGGAACGGATAAAAGAGAAAAATGGGAAATTGATTCCGGAACTCTTTGGCGAAATAGATAAGGTGATAGAAGTTTATTGTGATATTTACCGTGCAATGTGTAAAATGGGGAGTGAATCAGCAGACGGAAAGAAAAAGCTTGTTTACCGGACGGAGCGGGGCGTTTCTGTCGAGGCGTTAAAAATGGGTTATACGGTTTCTTTTACCTCTACTTCAAAGGAAGATAAGCCTGAGGATTTTTTAAAGAAAAAGACAGGACTGACGTTATTGAATTTTGTGATTCCGCCGGGAATTCCATATCTGGATTTTCAGAAGGTACTTGGGAAAGAATACCAGTTTGAGAATCAAAAGGAGATATTGCTGCCGCCGTTCCTGGAGATAGAGCTTGAGGAACTGGAATTGACAGAGGTGGAAAAGGCGTACCGCGATGCAGATAATCAGCCGCCACAGGCAAAATATCTGGTGCAGGTGAAAGGAGTTAGCGAGCAAAACCCGGAGGCAGAAACTGAAACAAGAGGGACACTGACTGCAGAACGAAATCAAAAATCAGTGGAATTATTGGGAAAATTGGTAAAAAAGGAAGCGCTGACGCAGGATGAAAAAGAAGCGTATTGTCTGTGGAAAAAAGATGTCAGGGCAATTATATGGAATGAGTTCCAAAAAATCAGGAAGCAGTACTTCAGAGAGGAAGAGCCGGCACGGAAAGAACTGTTGCGGACGGATGTCAAAAAAACGTTGCAGGAATTCAATGGCAAACGCAAAGAATATAAAAGAAAGATTAGAAACTATAATATTGCGTTAATTGTAACGAACACGATTCCGCTTGCGTGTATGGCGTTGAGTTTTGTAGGTTCTATTCAGATGGCAATGAAAATCGCTGCAGTGATAACAAGCACGGTTTCTATCTTTTTATCCCAAATGCTCAGGGTGGAAATATATGACATAAAGCTGATGCAGCGTTCAAAGACATATTTGAGTCTGTGCGGTTTGAACCGCGAAATAAAATATGAGTGTATGTGGACCAGGGAAAAAGAAGAGGAGTATATAAAAAAGTTCAGCGATATTATGAAGGAAGATACAGAAATGAGTTTACATAATCTGGAAGTTCAGGCAAAGAATGCTGAAAAACTGCAGCAGAATGACATCTGGCAGGAGAGTTAGTTTGTGTGGGAAGTAGGAGATAAGCGATATGGGTACGAAGGAGAAAAAAACCAAGGTATTTGTAAGCCATTCGTCTGACGATGTGGGATATGTCAAAGCGATTGTGGAATTACTGGAGGATATTGGGTTGGGCGAAGGGGAGATTTTCTGCAGTTCTGTGGATGCGTACAAGATTCCGCTTGGCAAAAGTATTTATGATTATTTGGCAGAGCAGTTCCAGAATTACAATCTGCATGTTCTTTTCATTCTCTCAAAGAATTATTATGACAGTGTGGCAAGTTTAAATGAGATGGGAGCGGCATGGGTACTGAAGCACAGATATGACGCAATACTGCTGCCGGGTATGAAGTTTGAGGATGTGAGAGGCTGTATTGACAAGAACCAGATAAGCATTAAGCTGGACAGTGAAGAAGGGGAATTGCAGCACAGGCTCAATGAGTTCCAGAAAAACATGGTGGAGGAATTTTCTAAGCCGTCCATGAATATGAGTAAGTGGGAGCGGAACAGGTCGGAGTTCCTGCATAAGGTGAGGGCGCTTATGGCAGACGATGCTAAGGCAGAAACAGCAGCGGAGGAGAATAAAGAATCTGAAAAATCCCTCAGTCTGGAGGCGGCGGTTTTGCTGGCTTATGCCTCAGAAGACCAGGGGGAAATTTTTGTGCTGCGGGACATTTCAGGAACCCATGTGCAGGCAGGCATGTGGGATTTTACAGGAGCAGGGGCTTCTGCCCGCACGGTTGCCAGGTGGGAGGCGGCGGTTGAAGAGTTGCTTGACCTGGATTTGATAAAACGCACAGGCAGAAGGGACCGGATTTATCGTGTTACCCATCGTGGATATGAGGCAGCCGATGTTATTAAGAAAGAGTTGAATTTTCAGGAGACGAAGTCTCCTGATACATACTTGGGGAGTAAAATATGTTAAATGAACAAGAAGAACGAACGGTATCTGATGGCAAATCGGAGAAGAAAGACACAGAGGAAAGCAGGGAAGAGCAAATAAACTCGTCTCGAAATGTGACGGAGGAAAAGAAACCAGGTCAAAAAGATGAACCGGATGGCGATTCCATGGAAAAAATATCGGAATATGCCCAGGAGCAGTCGGATAAGGCGAATGTTTATATTCAGTACAGGATTTACAATAATCATGGAGTGATGGCTGGCGATGACGCCCAATTTGAGAGCATTCATGTGAGCAATGGCACATCCGGTCAAAAATCCTGGACAGGAAGCGTGTTTGAAGATAAGGACGGACTGTGCAGGTGGCTTGCGGATCATTATGCTTCCTATGCCATGGCTTTGATGGTTGCGGCGGCAGCTTTTGATTCCTTGCCTTATACTTGGGTAATCGGGGCTGCTGAGCGGTTTTACGAGTCTTTTGAGCATTCGGAAGAAACAGATAATATATATGCCCAGGAGGAAATATTGCAGCAGTTTGGTGCAGAAATATGTAAAGGTGAGATGAATACTTACATAGGAATCACGTCCATAGATATTGTGCATTTCACTGACGCGCAATATCGGGAGACAATACTCAGATATATTTGGCGGCAGTACCCGCAGCTGCAGCAAAATATTATTTCCTGGCTGCAAAGTTACAATATGCATCGGCCGTTAACCATGTCAAAGAGGGGCCTGGAAGTCATGGGATTTCTAGCCGGAGAGGATTTCTTATATTTTTTACATGAGGTAGTCCCCCAAATTTCTGCAAATAAAAACATTTCCACGGATATGATGGTGGGACAGATACTGATTCTCCTCAGCCAAAGAGAGGAGCATAAGAAAAATGTATACAATCTGCTGCGTGTGTGGAGCAGGGAAGAGCGGATACATAACATGCTGACAGCCCTGTTTGTATGTGCGCAGTTAAATGATAAGAATGATATTATGCGGGATATTGTCGAGAACTATATTCAGGGGACATTGAACGAAATCCAAGAAAAAGTTTCGTTGAAATACCGGTCGGGGCTATATGATTTTATGGGAGCGGGCATCCGTTCATTTACATTTTACAGAATGCTGATTGAGACATTGGAGGAGGGGGTGAACACACAGGTTTCCCAGAAGCAGAGGTGGAATTTGTTCGGACTGTTCCTCAGGCTGTTTGCAATTGATGTCAGTCAGGCAAGGCCTCAGAAGGGGGAAGAAGCTATTTTGATTATGCTGTGTATCGTCAGACATGCAGTAGCGGACAAGCTCTGCCTTTTATGGCGTCTGGTATGGGAGTGTGGGCATTACCGGCAATTATTCTATGACCTGATGGCAAGGTATGATGTTAAGATAGCGGGAACAAATTCCCGATACAGTGTGGAACGGTTTGTAGATAAGGTGTTGGGAGAAGTTTACCCGGAGGAAAAGAAGCAGGATATCTGCAGTAAAATACACAGGAGGGCGAGAGATGCGTGAATTTGTAGTAAGGGAAGAGGGTTTCAGTTTGAAGTTTACAGAAAGAGTGCCGGAACCGAGCGAAGGGGAATGTTTTCTGCTATATCAGGAGGGTGCTGGTCTCAAAAAGAGCATGGTTGTCAGCCGGGGAGTGAAATATTCTTCTTCAGCAGTGCGGCGAGAACATTATAACAGGAAAGTGACATTTTCCTTGCGAAAAAAAGGATTTACACACAAGTTCCATGTTGTCACGGCGAAAATTGATTTTAGTTTTAAGGTTGATGTCAGTATTTCCTGTGAAATTCAGGATGTGCAGGAATATTATTTTGGAGAAGGGCTGGAGGAAGATACTCTTTGCCAAATTGTGAAAAAATGTATCGTTAAGGAGCATAAAAAGTGGCAGATAAACCAGGGATGGGAATTGCAGAGAGAACTGGAGCAAGAGATTGCACGAGAGCTGAAGCGGTTTGCAGGGGTAAGGTTACGGATTACAGTTGAAGTGGGGCTAGATGAAGCTGCGGAGAAAATATGGAATTCTGATAGGCAGTCGGCAGTGGATATCCATCTTTCTGGTAATCGGAAGAATGTACAGATTGCTGCCAATCGTCATAAGGCAGCAATTGCTGAGAGTGAAAGCGCCTTGAAGATGCAGCAAATTGGGCAGATAAGGATGCTGCTGCAGAATTTTGGTACTTTAGGACCTGTTGCCAATGAATATTTAGAGGGGAAAATAGACGGCAAAGAGTTCTACAGTTATATCATGAAAGCCAGGGCAGAAGAGATGGATATGCTGAAGGTGGCTATGGAAAGTGACTTGATTCAGACAGATGAAATTATGGTCAAAATCAATGACATATTATCCAACAGACAATTTGGAGAAATAGAGCAGAAGCAGCCTTCCGGCAACAGAGGAGGACTGGAAATGCACAGTAGCGGGCAGACAGATATGGCATACGCTGCAGAGGAAGATGAGGAGGCAGAGACGCCTGCCGATGGTGATTTCCTATGAGCAGCGCTTGGTTAAAATATTACTATGGCGCATGGCAGAGTTTCTACCAGGTAAGCTGGCCGATACGTTTTTTGTTTGAGATTGTGTTTTTTGCGGGTCTCTTGTGCCTGGCATTATGGGGGGTTCGCATCCTTGCGGATAAATGTAAGCTGAGAATCCGTTTGGCGAAAGTGTGGTGCATTATCGTCAAAGAGACCGTGTACATACTGGGAAGAGACAAAAAATGGGCGGTGGCAATTGACAATCGGATGATTGACTGGCTGCAGAAAAAGACGGAGGAAGACGCAAGTAAAAGAAATCATCCAAGGCGCAGGATACTGCTTGCAATTATCATTATTGCCATATATTTCTGGGCTGTGTTCGTGGATTTGCCGTTTTCCAGATATGTATCGGAAGAATATTTAAGCGGTGCAGAAAATTGCAAGGCTTTTTTCCAGCAGATAGAAACATTTTTTTCTAAGGGCTGTGAACAATATCCGCCGCTGTTTGTGAAAAGAGAGGATGTGGAGGAGACGATTGCTGACGAAGAGACAGAAACTGAGCCAGGGGAGACAGAGCCTGTTTATATTCAATTGAACGATGTGGGAAAAGATGGGGCAAATATCAGGAGTGAACCGGACTTGAGCGATGATGGGAACATTGTCAGCCGTGTGAATGAAAATTCCCAGATTCTCTATCTGCAGGAGTGGATTCATGATGGTGAGCGGTATTGGCTGCGGGTTTATGATACGATAGATGATGTGGAAGGCTGGCTGAGCGGCAAGTTGGTTGACAGCAGTCAGCTGGCGGAAATTGTAGCGCAGGAAAACGAAAATTGACGGAGGGGGAAGCATACGATGAAAAAACAAAAGACAAAATTAGGGGCAAGAATTTTATCTGAAAGTGAACTGAACGCAATTCTTCCAAACGCTGATTCTGTTTATGAGCAGATTACAGTGTTTCGTAACAGTATTTCCGAGGAACAGGGCAAACTGAGCGATGGGCAGCATGAGATAGAACAGAAGACAAACAATATCGGCATTATGGGCTGCAGGGGCGCGGGCAAGACATCTATTCTCAAAACATTTTACCATAGGCTGAGAACGGAAAATGAGAAAAAGGAAAAGAAACGCAGAGATATTATATTGCCGCTTATTATACCGGAGAATATGTCTTCCGGCACTACCCTGATGGATGCAGTTTTAGGGAGGCTGAAATCTGTCGTGGAAGAGAGGGAGGAGACTAGAAAAGACAAATATCAAGGGGACTGCATTTATTCTGGACGAACTTCTTTGGAGCAGCAATATAATGCGCTGATGAAGCAGTATTGCTATATTAAGAAGGACTATAGGGATATATTGATTCAACAGTTTACTACGGAGCAGAACTATGTGGACAAGACGAAGAAGGTGTTCAGTTCCGATTCGGAGTTTATTAATCTGTTTCATCAGTTTGTGGTAAGGCTGCTGCAGAATGGGGAAGAAATAGATGAGAAGAAAACGGAAGAAAATCCCATGATATTTTTGTTCATTGATGATGTTGATTTAAGTATCAACAGGTGTATGGATATTGTGAGGACGCTTCTTGTCTATTTGTCGAATCCGAGAATTGTCACATTTATTTCAGGAGATATGGAAACCTTTGAAGAGGAACTGACGTTGGAGTTTTTGCGGCAGGAGGGGGCGCTGAGAAAAGATGTATTCCGGGAGACTTATTATACGGTCAATGATGTTATGGGCAGAAGCAGCTTGTTGGAGCGCAAGAAGAATCTGGCATACGAATATTTAAAGAAAATCATTCCCCCGGCATACCGCAGGACGATTCGGTATTGGTCATTAGAGGAAAGGGGAAATTATCGAATTACAGGAGATGATGGCAGTAATCAGAAAAGCCTTGCAGAATTGTTGATGGAAATGACGGAAGAGGAGTGGGAGGAACTGTACTTTGTATACAAAGAGGATGGACAACGCAAATGCATGGGACTTGCGTTCCATATGTTTGATGATACCTCCCGCGGGCTGAATAATGTTTATAATGTATTGCAGGAGATATGTGATGTCAGAACAGAGAAAAAGGAGATGACAGAGAGGGAGGAGACACTGCTCTTGTGGCGTCTGATAGAGACGATGGTGGATTCTAAGCCTTTATATGCAAGGTATAGGTCAGAATTGCTGCAGCAGGTGATTGTGCTTGGCCAGGAGTCAGTAAAAGTTGATTTTACCAATGGACGCCAGCTGTTATATGGGGAGGCAGATAATAGGAAAGCAAAGAAAGGTGTGGATAGATTTACAGCAAAAGAACGTTTTTCCTTTTTTTATTTGATTGATTTCTCCTTCAGATTATTTTTGCGGGATCAATATGATTTTGATGATTTAAAAAAATATTTAGATTTGAAAAACAGGATTATCCAGGAATATCTTAGTGATGAGACGATAGATGATAGAATTGCAGCCAAACGAAAGCTGATTGGCTGTTTGACAGATGGGAAAATATACAAGAAATATAAATCTGATTCTTTACAGGCAATCTTGACAAGAATTTTGCAGGAGGGGGATTTAATGACTGACCTGCATCTAATCAGATATTTGGGAAGGGCAGAGATATATCAAATATTAGGTGATACAGAAAGGCGGCTTTCTGATATAGAAATTGCTTACAAGATAGCGTATGCATTCTCAAGGGCAATTCAGTCTTCTGCTGAAACGGAGAAAAGCATACAAGATGAAATCACATACCTATATGGGGAAGTAAAGCGTGAGCTAAATCAGTTATTAAATAAGCTGTCATTGAATCCATGGATGATATATGGAAGGCAGCTGATAGATACTCGTAATGTAGGGATTGGCATGGAACACATGGGTAGGGGAGGAGGCTTAGCAGAAGTTAGTTTTTGGAATATAGAAGGTTATATGAACGATTATAAACAATTTGGGAATGCAAGTAAATTGTTATGGGCAGAGTATGGAAACAGAAATTTAGTATATTGGATTTATTGTGAAGAGATTATGGGAGGACGATGGGGTTCCATTGATATTAGAAATAATGCGGAAGAGACTGTCCGGGCAGGATTGATAAAGACAATTGTGAATTGGCTGCAGGAGCAAAATTATACAAATCGTTATGAAATCAAAGCGTTGAGAGAGGGCAATTATGCGGGCTTATTAGAGGGAAAGACAGAGACGAAGAAGAAAGAAATACAGATTATTAAACAGATTGATGAAAAGGGATTGTGGGACAGCGATTATGCTAAGGATAGAATTTCTGATTATTTGCGAAGAAAAAAAGAGGATTATTTAGAAAAAATGAGCCAAGGCAGAATAATTTTTGATGCTACACAGCTTGTAGAGAGGGCATTTCCTAAATTAGAAAACTGTGAAGAAAAGTGTTTAAAAAGGGAGTATGGGTATAACTTAATCTCTAGGGTGAGGCGTGTGATTTTTTTGTCAGCGGACGGAAAGCCTTATGGGCAGGGCAGTTTTAAGGATGGGAAGCATTATCTGCGTTTGGAGCAGGTGCTAATGATACAATTTCTTTTAGAAAGAGACTTAAATGGGCACACTTATATAGGCTTAAATGAAAAGAAAGAATTATGGAAATTTTTATTGGAGCTGAAGGAACTGCCGTTGGTCATTCAGACTTCTGCGCGGGAGAAGATTGATAAGGAACTGCAAGAGAGGGAGGAGAGATTTTTTGCCGAAAATCTGCTTATTTTAAAAGATAAGCAAGTTATAGAGCTTGGAAAAAGCGAAAATTGGCAGACTGCCATAAGCGATATCTGCGAGAATTATTATTATTGGTTAAACCTAGGAGAGATGGAAACATGGATAAAAGAGCATTTTCCTGAAATTGCAGAAGATAACTATATGTGTATAAAGTATCTGGTACAAAAAGAAATGATTGTGAGAATGAAAAAGAAATTGCACGAAAGTGAAAACGACTCCAAAGAATTATCCTGGAGCGATATAGAACCTGCCATGGATGAAAAAGAGTATCTCTTCTTTTTCCATAGTTATCTGCGCTATCTGCAGGTAAACGACAGCGAAGTGCAGATAGCCGGCGCACGGGCGGAGGACATCGCGAAACTGGCAGAATATATACTGGACAGCGAAATTAAGGCGGATGAGAAGATTCAGAATGAAGTTTATCAGGCAATCAGTGAGGAACTGGAACTGACGGAGGAAGAGTTTGAGACATTGTTTTAGATGGCAGCTAGGGGAAAGCTGCCATGTGCGGAGGTTTTGCCATGAATGACACAATTAACAGATACCTGGCGATTCTATGCTATCCGTTTGCGTCACTGGACTTCTTTCTGGAGGACTATTTTGAAGAAATTATAGAGGGAAATATTGGCAATGAGAATGCAGAAGCAAAGCTGCAGGAGGCTATGATACAGCATATTCAGGAAAATTTTAACGTGTATTCCTATGATGAAGTATACATGTATCTGGAGAAATGTTATCTGTATGATTTGAGAAGCAAACGATACCAGAAAGCATCGTTGATGTATCTGGACTGCTTATACAAAATTGCACGTTCCATGATATCGCAGCGGGATGGGAAGATTGTATTTAAATATTGGAAAAACAGGCAAGATGAAAGTTTCTTAGGCGGATTTGGGGATTCCAACAAAATATTTCTGTTCCACAGCATGAATATGCATATTCCTTTGGATTTTATTGTCATGTTGTATATGACGCAGAATCCACAAAATGGGATTGACAGTCTGCAGTATTATTATAATCAGATTGAGGTGGCAGACCAACAGCTCGCTGTCGTATTGAAATCCGGGGTTGCGGAGAATCATCTGCATAAAGGGGTATCGGTATCTTTTTTTGAGATATGGGATGCTTTCATGCTGCCTTTGAATTACCATTCGATTGCCGCAGTTAAGAGCAGTACGCTCGTATTAGGCAACAGGAAGCTGACGGCGGGCGAGGTGCTGTTTTTTGTCCTGACGGCGGCAATTGTCCGAATTTGGATTGCATTGGCGATGCAGGGGAAGTATTGGCAGGAAGACCAGCTGGACGAGTTGGTAGGGCTTTTTGCAGATGGCAAAGGCTTGAGGGAATTTTATAGGAAACGGTGGGGGAGTATGCGGGAGAAAGAAGCCGGCGATGAGGCACTCTCCTATTGTCAGAAACGGTGGGAGACTATATTGCAGATTCTTCCCGGGCAGCCAGAAGAGAGGACTATTGTGCAGGAAATTTTTGATGTGCCGGAAAACTTACACACTTCGGACGAGACAGTTTTTCTGTTCTATGGCATGAGATTTCTGGCAGAGTATGGGAAGAGGGAAGGAAGCTATGCAACTGTGCGGGAGGAGCGCGTGGTTCAATGCCTGCTGCAGTATCTGCGTGTTAAAAATTATGTATTTAACTGTACCGTGCAGAAGAAAAATGTAAGGGGGCTAGATTATTTTCAGAAAGAGTATTATCAAAAAGATGCAAATCTGAATAAGTTCTACGCGGCAGTGTTGGCAAGCTTGTACAACAAGAAAGATAAAGTTGCCTATTGGGAACAGGCGATGCGCCGGCAGTTTCATAACCGTGATTTAAAGAAAATTGAATTCCGGGCATCGATTGGTGAAAGCGAAGCTGAATTCCGAAAAGGGGTAAGAGATTTCCTGGAGGCGTACCGCAATGTTATCCGGGAAGATTACTGTCGGAAAGAAAAAGGCTGCTACAGGGTTTACCGGGAATTCCCCAGGGTAGGTCTGGTATTCCATCTCCTGAAAAGAAAAGATGAGACCATTCCATACAAATGTTTTCTGGATGGGATGAATGATAAAGAAAAGCTGCAATTTGGAACATTAGAAGAAAAGTACGTGGAACAGGTTAAGATTATGAACAGGCTTCGCAGCCAGATTCCAGGTCTTGACCGTTATATTGTTGGACTTGATGCCGCCAGCCTGGAAAATGCGACACCGATATGGGTATTTGCAAAAGCTTACCAAGAAGCCCGGGACAGTTCCATAGAAAAGGTAGGGTATGGCTCTGGCAGTATCCAGAGTTTGCGGTTTACGTTTCATGCAGGAGAAGATTTCCGGCATATATTGTCGGGACTGCGGAGAGTGGATGAGGCGATTACATATTTGAAATTCCATGCAGGAGACCGAATTGGGCATGGGACTGCACTTGGCATTGTACCAGAGCAGTGGCAGCGTTATAATCCATTTGTCGTATTGCCCAGAAGTGAAGCCTTGGATAATTATATTTGGGCATATTATGTGTTAAGCCAGGATACGGTGGAATGCAGCTCCACGTTGATTGCCTATTTGGAAGGAAAGGTGTACGAGCTTGCTAAAGGTATCTATGGCAGGGCGCAGAACATTTCTCTGCAGGTATTGATAGAAGGATATCTGAAGATGTTTGATACGGAATGCAGCAATTATCAGAAATGTTTGGAGGCGAAAGATGTTGGCTTTTGTGAAGAGGTCAGGGCTGATGAATGCAGCAAAATCCTCTGGAATGGAGAGAAGATTGACTTGGCGCGGCATTGTAAGAAATTCCTTACGGAGATGGAATGCCCGATTCACTATGAAGTTACGAAACAGGATGTCCAGATTACAGAACTGCTGCAAAAAATATTGCGCCTGAAACTGGGGCAGAAAGGAATTGTCGTGGAGATGAATCCATCTTCCAATGTGGCTATCGGAGAGGTGGACAAAATTACAGAGCATCAGATATATAAACTGAACATGCCTGGTGGGGAAGACAACGTTATGGTCTGCATCAATTCCGATGACCCGATGGTATTTCATACCAATGTATCCAATGAACTGGCGTATATATATTATGGGCTGCTCTATAACGGCGTCAGCAGGGAGAATGCCTTGCGGTGGATGGATGGGATTCGGGAGTGCGGAATCAAATCCTCATTCTTACAGGGAGAAGATACGCCGCAGCAGATATATGATAAATTGGATGAAATAATTGAAAAGTTGTAAGTAATTTAGAAGAAAGAACCGCAGACAAAATCTGCAGTGATTATTATGGAGGAGGAATATACAAATGAATTATGAAGAGATTACATTAGGTGGATTTGTGAAAGAGATGAAAGAGGTTTCTAGTGGACCGCATCCAAGAAAATTTTGCTTTGTGCTTGGGGCAGGAGCCTCCAAATCATCCGGAATAAAATCAGGGCAGGATTTGGTAAATATATGGGAGAAAGATTTGCTGGAAAGAAACAGGGAGTCACATCTGGCATGGAAGGAACAGCTAGGCATAAACGATAACAACAAATATGAGTTTTATAGCCAATATTATGAACGGCGCTTTAAGCGGGCAATTGACGGTTATAACTACCTGGAAAAATTAATGGAATCTGCCAAGCCGAGTATCGGATATGTCATGCTTTCCTATATATTGACCCATACAAGGCATAATGTGGTGATAACCACTAATTTTGACCATTTGTTGGAAGATGCGGTAAATTACTACGAGAATATGATTCCTCTGGTCATTGGGCATGAGAGCCTGGCTCATTACATAACCAAACAGATAAACAGACCGACAATCATAAAAATCCATCGGGATCTTCTCTTAGAACCGAAAAACAGGGAACCGGAACTGAATGTATTGCACGATAACTGGAAAAAAGCTTTGGATATCGTCTTTTC
>CANOBT010000089.1 GCA_947564305.1 uncultured Lachnospiraceae bacterium
TAACTTTAAGTGCCAGCTCTATTTTCTATGCCTGTTACCCTCTGAACAGTAACAAGTGATTTGTCAGAGTGGAATTTATAGTCGAATTATGTTGATAATTAGAAAACGATGGTATATCATTTTAATAGTGGTGCTTTATGGAAGTTATAGAAACATAAACGGTATGAGATTATTCGAAATAAAAACAGATTTTTGGGTTTTAAAAGGAGAATGATGATGCAAAAAACAATGAATGAGTACTATTGTTATCTAAGCAAAAAAATTACGCTCCATGAAGCATGTAAAGTATTGGGGATTGAACTGATTCCATCTGGTGCTGACTATATTTGCCGCTGTTTTTTTCATGATGATGAGCATCCGTCTATGCATCTATATACGAAAAGTAACAGCTATTATTGTTTTCAGTGTGGAGCAAATGGAAATCTGTTTTCATTTATTAAAGGGAAGCTTGGATGCAGCTTTTTAGAAAGTGTACAATGGATAGAAAAACATTATCCAGAAGTGTTAAGTGAAAAACCTACGATAGATGAGCAGAATATAGATGGATACGAAATAGCACGAAACTACTACTGTGTCATGTCGGAAGAAGAAGAGCAGGGGTTAAGTGCTTTTGTAAAAGAACGAAAGTTTACTAAAAAGCTGTTGAATGATGCGGAAATTTATTATGCTAAAGGACGAAAGTTACAGCATTTACTTAATAAAAGAGATCAATTTATTGAGCAGAAAAATAAATTGGAAGAAAAACAATTATTAAAAAGAGTGCCTAATCAGATGCATCATATCAATGTGGAAAGATATGAAGATTATTTTATAGCAGACCGTATAATGATTACACTTCGTAATGATCGAAATGAAATTATCGGTTTCGCAGGTAGAAGCATCGGAGAACAGGATAAACCTAAATATTTATTTACAAAAAGATTAGATAAGAAACATTTATTATATCGATTAAATCATGTAAAAAGGAAATATTCAAAAGACCGAAAACCGCAGACTCTGTATATTGTGGAAGGAATCTTTGACGCTCTGCGGTTGGAAAAAAATAATCAGGCGGCAGTGGCAGTATTGGGGAGCCATCTAACTCAAACACAGACAAGTCTTATTGAAGAATATGTGAAGTCTTCGGATTATGCGGTGAATCTGTGTGTGTTTATGGATTCTGATGAGGCCGGGTTAAAAGGAAATTATGAAACTATTCGGAATTTGTGGAAGCGAAGTGCCCTAAGAAAATGCAATATAAATGTAAACGTAATTACAAGCGGTGAGAAAGATCCAGATGAATATTACAGCATACGCAGGAAAGAAGAAAATGAGGGAATAGCGACCTACTCGGTATTTGAATATCTATTTAGATATCATTTGAGAAATGAAGAGACAACATTAGCCGAGGTTGATATACAAGAGGAATACGCATCAAAAACCGTAGAAGAAAAAATCAATATTTTGCATAAAATAGAGAGTTTTTTACTTGATGATGAGTGGCGGGAAATCATAGGAAGGTATCACTCTCTATATGCAGAAGGAAAACAAGATGTCAATGTGCCGGAGGACTTTTCGTTCGGTTTAATAAAAGGATATGTCCAAGGGGAGAATGCGGAAAAGTATTGCGGAGAGGAAAAAAGAGACTATCTGTACCATATGCGTAATGCTTTGCAGATAGCCAGAACCAGTTACGAACGTGAGGATATCAGACTGGATGAATGGACATGGGATCGTATTGAGATTTGTGCGGATGCGTTTTTTGTACATTTTTATGAGGATTTATTGGCAAACGAATTAAGTCCGCGCACGATTCAAATTCCAATGATAGAGGCAATGACTCCTAAAAAGTTGGATGTTCAAAGAAGAAAGTTGCTTTATTGTCATGAAGAGTTGGTTTTACAGCAATATGTGCTGAACGAATTGTTATCAAGAGGAAGCTATTCTCAATATGAAGAGTTTATTCCGGCAATTAGATATCAGTCCGGCCGTGGTACCTATATGACGGGGTATGGGTATCAAGATATAGATGAGGTGGTAAGTTTTGCATATCAGATAGATATGTCAGCTATTAACGGAGACTCTAAGATAGAAAATGGTATGTACCGTCCCTTTTATGATTGTTGGAAAGATTATATTCAATATGTGCAGGACGGAATCCAACGGTTGAATGGAAATACAGTATATCGTGTAAAACTTGATATAAAAGGGTTTTACGATAATATCAAGCGGCATATCGTAAGAAATGCTTTATATAAACCTTTCCAACAGGCATTAAGGAAAGATGAAAGTAAATTTTCATGCTTTCGTGGAAAAGAGAATGATCCGGATGGAGACTCTTGTGCAAGAAATCTGCTAGAATGGATTCTTTCAGAGTTATTTAAAACAGAATATTATAGTGCTGAAGATGGAAAACTATATAAGAAAGCAGATGAAAATTGCGCAATCCCACAAGGACCGAATTTGTCTGCCTATATCGCTAATGTGGTTTTATTTGAGGTAGATAAAAAGGTATACGAGATGGTAAAAGAAGCGAATGCAAAATGTGAAGAGGATAAAATTGTAGTCCGCTACTGTAGGTATGTGGATGACATGATTATTATTTCTTCGAATCCATCTATCTTGCTGCGTATTAAAGATGTGATACATTCCGCTTTATATCAATTAGGTCTAGAACTTAGTCCTAAAACAGATTCGGAAGAAGGAATTTCAAAAGAAGAAGCGTTGGAGTGGACTGTGGATGAAAGAGGCGGTTTAGGGGTATCCGCAGCATTTGATATGGCCGATGATTCTTTGGATTCTGTGTTAGATGAATGTGACGAATATGATGTTACTGACAGAAGAGAGGCTCTGCGGCTGCTGCGAAGTACCTTAAGTCCAATGATTTACGAAGGCTTAAAAACGGAAATAGATTTTATGAAATTATTGGAAATTGTTTTTAAGACGGGAGAAATCAGGATTAACGATATTATAAGATTTTCGGAACTTATGTTATATCATGCTGCTGAAAATACGTCTGATATCTGGGAGAATTATGTTGGCTTATGGGAACAAGGAATGCAATATTGTCCGTCAGATTCTATACTTCGGACAGAAGGGATGTCTGCTTATGTATTTCTGGAAGGGTGCTGTCGAATTTTGAAACAGCAGAATCAAACAAAGCAAGCAGAAAGTTATTCTTTATGGAAAAAATCTGAAACAAAGATCCGTGAGACATTGCAAGGTGTAGATATCTGGCAGAACATAGAAGAGATTCATGAAAAAGAGTTACTGAAAAAGAATGCCTGGGTTCTGAACTTAAAACTGATAGAGTTACATATTCTGTCAGGCAATGAGCAGACAATATCTCTGGATATAGAAAGTAATGAATATCTGGAACGATGGCTGTGGTATATGAAAAAGTCACAGAAAATGAAACTTGATAAACCGCAGCACAAAGAACTGCAACGCGGGGAAAAAGAAGAAAATATTCTGCGGGATTTCCATTATGTTGTTTCGTCATATTTAAAAGCAAAGGAATCAGCTGATATCGAGGAAATCAATAGCCAAATGCAAACATTTGAAGAGTCATATCGTAAAAACTCTAGGATAGTTGGAAAGAATGTGTTGATTGACTGCATTCGAATCTGGTGCATTCCAATGACGAAAACGGAGAAAAATGTGGATGTAGCTTTCCGTGTATTGGTGAACTTGCTAAGACCTGAGATAAAAGCAGAAACCGTAGGAAATATTGGTGTATTCAATCATTATTTGTTTGATGCAAAGAAAGAAACGCTTCTGCCTGTGTATCCTGGTGTGCACTATCCGGGGATTATGGCGGTTAAGGAGAACTCATTCAAATTAAAAATTATTGCATCAAGAATTGATTTTATGATTCAAGAAGAAGCCAAGAATGTATTAGATGAAACTCGTTGGATAGAAAGTACTGATAAAATATTGGAGATAGAACAAGAGCAGAAGGCGCTCAAACGTTTTGACTTTCCGGCGGGGGCAGATTCAGAGAAATACATTAGTTTAGATAAGTATTGTAATAATGAAAATAACAGTCCCAGGACTGTTTTAGAATATTTAGTAGAGCTGTATTCTCTGTTGAAAGACGCAATTTTGGAGCAGCAGAAAAAGTTGTCGAATCAAAAGCTTGTCCTTTCGAAAAACAATGTTTTTATAGTGAAGAATAATGAGGGTGTATCTAAAATTGAGTTAGGAATATCCTATTTGATACCTAGTGAAGTATCAAATGATGTGGTCGCTCAGGAAAAGGAAGAAGGAAGTTATATTTTAAAAACAGTAAATGAAAGGGGTGCAGCTTTTTGGATTGCAGGTTATTTGTTGGGAGATGCCTGCCATTCACAGAATATAATACTTGCGCAAAGGGAAATGGAAGAGCAAGAGCAAAGAGACGCTTCCATGTTGGATTTTTCCTTTAAAAGATTGCAGGGACATTATCTCCATAAAGGATGCGGCAATAGAAGTGAACATTCATACAGAGAGTCTGTGGAACGTACAATAAAAAATATAGAAGGATATTTAGAAAATAAGGAAAAAGAAGAACTATATTTAGCCAATGCTATTGCTGTGAACTCTTTTATTAGATTGCGAATGACGGGAGATGAATACAACTTTACTGACTGCAGCCTGCAGGTGGCAATATGGGCGAAAACGCATCTGCGCCATGAATACAAGGACATTATGTCGTGTATTGAAAAAGAAAATGATTTAAAGAATACACCTTTTAATTTAGAACGGCGGGTTTCAAAATGGTATTGCTATTTAGCTAAAAATATTCATGAAATCTATGAAAAGGAAAAGAAATTTATCGGTCTGCAAACTTTGGCAGCAGGTATTTATGCGGATGGTATCTTAATGAATCTCCGTATGCAGGTATTAGAACGTCTTCGTTCATTGGGCAGTATAGAAAGAGAAAAATTTTTGAAAAGTTCATTTAACCCGCCGCTAAATGAATTTGGTTTAGAAAATGACGAGATTTTGACCATAGCAGGAGAATGGAGTCTTATATGGAAGAATCTTTTTCAGCTCAATCAAGATAGAAATATTCGTTTTATTACCCATATAGGTTGGGTGATGATGCTTGCCAAATTTTATGAAATCCATGCGGTGGGAACAGAAGATAGAAAAAAAGTTCAAAAGAATATCAAAGACATTATAAAAATTTTGAAATTAACATCTTCAGAGGAAACGAATCCAGAAGAATTTCCTTTTGACTCTATGTCGGCGTTTTACAGTATATGGTGTGAGGAAAATGTACTAAAACTCATAGAATATTTAAATGAATTAGATGAAACATCTGGAATCAAAGTAGAAAGTAGAAGCGCTTCTGATTATAGGCAGTCCATAAATGCCGGAAAAGTAACTGTGGCCTGGGGAACTCAAAGTTTTAGGGAAACACCATATTTTTTGACATTCAGTAAATTAGGGCATGATATCGGAAACGTAGAGCACAAAATCAGTGATGAAAATCAATTGTGTTTTTCTGCTTCAGTAATAAATGGAAAAGTTGTAGGCGTTTCAAGTATAGTGGATATTTTTGGAAAGAAATTACAGTTATGGGAAAAAGGTTTTGACAAAGATTTCGTGCAGAAGGAACTGAAAGCGGATGCGGATGTTAATAGCATGATGTCAGAGGGGAATTTAGAAGAAGAGAGTACACAGGGTAATAAAAATGATTCCACGATATTAGTTGAAGCAGAAGAAGATGACAAAAGTAGTTATTCCAAAGAAGAGAAGGATAGGATTGAATCAGGAATACAGAGGATTCAGAGAAAGTCCTGGGAAAAGCGAAAGAAAGGATCAAAAGATGCAGACCGGATAGCAATCTTTCAGTTTGATATCAATACCAGTTATCTCCCGCCTGATAGAGAAAAATGTCCGATTCCAGATAAAAAAAACGAGACGGATAAAGAGAATGAGTCAGAAACAAGTCAGACTGAAAATAAAAATAGGAGTTGCAAGGAATTTAGAAGACGAAAACTTCTGGAAAAAGTTTTTGATGCATGTTCCTGCCTTGGCGTGGATATTCTTTTGCTGCCGGAATATTCCGTACGCCCGGAAACAGTAGAGTGGATGCGGGATGAGATTATCAATAAAAATTACGAATTTTCAGTATGGGCGGGAACATTTAAAATACCAAAGGACTACCATTTTAATACGAACTATTGGAAAGAAGATTTAAACAATAATTCATTATATTGGCAGTCAGCATTACTTCCGGTTATCTTAAATGTGAAGGGAGAGGATGAAGATAAAAACGAAAAAAGAAATGTGAAAATATTAGCGGAAAGATATAAAAAATATCCTTCAATCGCATTACATGAGGATATTAATACGATACCGGCTTTTAAAGACATGTTTATACCGCTTATGAAAAGAGGTTTTATATCAGGGAATATGGAGGGTGCGTTAAATGACGTCACAGAAGTGATTTGCGCAGAAATGTTTGCGTTGTCTTCACCAGGTAACTATCAGAGCTTTTTAAAAGAGTCTTTTAATGCATACAACAATTATACCGAGAATTCGGTTTTCAGCAAAGGGCAGGGTGAAACAGGCAAGAAAGAGAAAGAGTATAAAGATTATGCGGAAAGTTTGATAAATGATTTGAAAGAATTTGGATCTTACATATCAGCATATCAAAAAGAGGGAAGAGCAAATCGTACACCGATTGTGCTGATACCGGCATGTACAACAAGAGCGGTTGATTACTATGTGATTGGGCAGGGAAATTATTTGGCCGCAGGAGTAAAAACAGTTCTCTGCAATTCTTGCAAAACAACAGCGGGAGGAGGAAGCTGTTTTATAGGGCCGGATTCATGGGATGACCGAAAACTAAATAAGGGAGAGGAATTGTTGAAGGAAAATACAATATATCATGGACTGAAACCGGGAATCTATATGCAGACATCTAAAGAACAGTGCAGAGGCGCTTTAGGAGAAAAAGAACAAGCGTTGTTAGTTTGTGATATCAATCCCTATCATGAAAAAACCAATCCAAATATAGAGTCAATGGTAGATGCTTTTTCAATTGTGGCACATATCCCAATCCTAGAAGAAAAGATATATGTGAAGCAATGTATAGGAAAAAATAAATGTTCTAAAAAAGATGGATTCGTCATTGAGAAAGAAGGTCAGGAACGAGAAGAGATGAAAAATCTTATGTCAAATATTATAGAACATTGTCAGGACAGGGGGAGTACTACCACTATGACAGAATCAGATGAAGATGCGGAAAAAATGGAGGAATATCTAAAACGATTAGGGCTTCATTATAACAGTGATTGGCTCTATAAACGGGGAGAGTATTATAAGGAATTTCATAAGACGAAACCGCAGAGAGGTATAGCCCCAACATTGATTGACTGGATGTATATTGAGATTGATTATCAAGAATTTATGGAGGATAAGAAACAATATTTGGTCTGAGATGGTCTGGGATTTATAAGGTCATATTTAGAGAAAAAGACGGTTTACTCCTGGAAGAATGGAACGAATTGTGGCATGAAAAGCTGCTTGAGGACATTTCTAATAAGGTTTTGAGATGTTTTTTGCATTATTGTAGATGTGAATTTGCTGGTGGAAGATAGAAAGGCTAATATTGAAATTTGTGTCAATCCGAACAACTATCCAGTAAATTATAAGGTCGAATATCATTATCGGAGTGTCAGCACTAAGCAGCAGTTAAAGGGACAGGAATTGAATACCTGGAAAAAATTCTCCGCACTGCGGAGAGAATTGGAGGATTTATGGAACTTGCTAAATATGAGAATAGGCTCTATTTAGAAATCAAAAAGTTGATAGATAATAGTCGCAATAAAGTTGCTTCCATTGTTAATTCTGAGATTACAGATTTGTATTGGAAAATTGGAAGTCATATTAATGAAAATATACTTAATAATGAACGTGCAACATATGGAAAGCAGATTATAAAATATTTATCAGAAAAGTTGACGCAAGAGTATGGACGTGGATGGAGCGAAAAACAGTTGCGGCATTGTGTGCATTTAGCGATTACATTTCCTTATGACGAAAAATTCTCCGCATTGCGGAGAGAATTAAATTGGACATGTATAAAAGCATTAATGTATATAGATGAACCGTTGAAGAGAGATTTTTATATCGAAATGTGCAAAATGAACCATTGGAATACTCGAACGCTTCAGGATAGAATTAATTCTATGCTGTATGAGAGAACCGCTATTAGCAGAAAGCCGGATGAGATGATAGTTCAGGAATTGGCATTATTGCAAGAGGAAAATAAATTGACTCCGGATTTAGTGTTTAGAGATCCATATTTTTTGGATTATCTGGGGCTTGCGGATACCTATTCTGAAAAGGATTTGGAATCTGCAATTATTGCAGAATTGCAGCAGTTCATTATAGAATTGGGGTCTGATTTTGCGTTTATGGCTCGTCAGAAAAGAATTACGATAGATAATGAAGACTACTATATCGATCTGTTATTTTTTCATAGAAGACTGAAGTGTCTGGTCGCTATTGACCTGAAATTAGGAAAGTTTGAAGCGGCACATAAAGGACAAATGGAACTTTATTTACGTTGGCTAGAAAAATACGAAATGGTTGAAGGGGAAAATTAGCCGATAGGGTTGATTTTGTGTTCTGGTAAAAATGAGGAACATATTGAACTGATGAGACTTGATGAAAGTAATATACGAGTTGCGGAGTATATGACAAAACTGCCAGACATGAAGTTGCTTGAGGCTAAACTAAAACAATCTATTGACAGGGCTAAGAAGAGGCTTGCTTCATCATTAGATTCAAGTCGTTCCTAGATAGGTCTGAGAATCAAGATATAAAACTGGAAATTGCATAGAAGATACGGTTAAGTGTAAAGTCTTGAAGAACTACAAAAGGCTTTACACTTTTTGTGTGCTAAAAAATTTTTCATTTCCTTATACTTTCCTTATAATTCCCCATTATCCTTATTCCTGTAATCAGTTACGACACAAACCATTTGGCTAGATCAAGCCAGTCAATCTGTGAGTAACACAAAATATTTATGAAAAAAGATATCGGAAAGGATGAATGCAGGATGAAAAATATTCTAGAAACTGAATGTGTGACGAAGGAATTTAAGGGGCATGCGGCCGTAAGCGGAGTATCACTGCAGGTGCCGGAATGTTGTGTCTATGGACTCCTTGGACCGAACGGTGCAGGAAAATCAACGATACTGAAAATGCTGACCGGAATCCTGCGGCCTACGAGCGGGAAGGTGATTTTTGACGGGCATCCTTGGAGCAGAAAAGACCTTGCGGATATCGGTGCGTTGGTAGAGACACCGCCGGTGTATGAGAATCTGTCAGCGTGGGAAAATCTGAAAGTACGTGCGCTGATACTGGGGATATCAGACGAGCGGATCTGGGAGATTCTGCGGTTGGTGGATCTGGAGGATACAGGGAAGAAAAAGGCAGGAGCGTTTTCACTGGGAATGAAGCAGCGGCTTGGAATTGGAATCGCCCTTCTGAATCATCCGAAGCTTCTGATCCTCGATGAGCCGGTTAATGGTCTTGACCCTATCGGGATTCAGGAACTGCGCGAAATGATTCGGCGGTTTCCGGAGGAAGGAATCACGGTCATTGTATCCAGCCATATTTTAAGTGAGATTGCACAGACTGCCGACTATATCGGAATTATTGCAAACGGCCGGCTTGGATATCAGGGCGATATGCCGGAGGAAGGGCATCTGGAAGAACTGTTTATGAAGATTGCAGCAGAGCATCGGGTGGCATGAGAAGGGGGGAGAGACAAATGAGAGCATATTATCAGGCTGAGAAATTAAAAAACCGGCATACTTCCGCCGGTAAGCTGATTTGGATGATGCCGCTTTTGGTGATATTTCTGGCGGCAGCGCTTACGATGGACTATTTCACCATTGACTGCTATAACTGGTGGTATACAACTTTATTTCCGGCAATGACGGCATTTTTGTGCGGTGCAGTGGGAGACAGGGATAAAAAATTAGGAAACCGGGCCATCTGGACACTTCCGGCTGATATGGGGCGTGTCTGGGACGGAAAGGTGTTGTATGGAATCCACGGCATGGGAATTGCGCTGCTGATTCTCATGGGAACAGCGTTGGTTACGAGTACTGTGTTGGAACAGATACTGCATTGGGGATTCCAAATCAATATTACGCCGGGGCAGCATATTTTGGCGGTATTAGTATTGTTCGTGACTTCTTTGTGGCAGGTTCCGTTTTGCTTATTTTTGCAGCAAATAATCGGAACATTTCCTATGGTGTTCATTCATTTAGGGCTTTACATGCTTTGTGATATATGGTTGTCGCTGAAACCGTATTTTATGGCGTTGCCAGGAGGCATTGCAGCCAGAGAGATGTGCATTATTTTGAAAATTCTGCCCAATGGTCTGGTGGCAGAGCCGGGGAGTATGACATTTACACCGGAGCTTTTGGAGTGGCAGGGAGTGCCTTTTGGAATTACCGCTTCTATCCTGTGGTTTTTCCTTTTCTGGGGACTGAGCCGAAAATGGTTTGAAAGGAAGGTGGAGATTTGATGAGGGAATTGGGACGGCTTGTGAGAGCTGAATTTTGGAAAATAAGGCACACTCTTCTCCCGTGGATTCATGTGCTGATTCCTTTGCTTGGAATTACAGTATTTCTATCCTATTATCGTCTGTCAAGGGTGAGTGATGAGGGAAAAGTATCCGGATATATTCAGACATTAGCCATTGCGTTTCCTTTGATTATCAGTATCGTTTGTTGTCTGTCTGTGGAAATGGAGGAGCGGGGACACTTTCAGACATTTCTTGGGTCAGCAGTCCACAAGAAAAATGCATTGCTTGCAAAATGGCTTGTGTTGTCCGGCATGGGATTTGCCTCGATGCTTCTGGCTGTGGGAGGATTCGCGGCAGGCTATTGGGGGATGACAGGAAAAATGGTGTATGGAAAAGCAGAATATTTCTGTATGGCCGTGGTGCTTATGCTTAACGGAATTGGTTTGTATCTGTTCCACCTTTTCCTGAATCTGTCATTTTCCAGAAACATTTCCTTATGCGCAGGCACCGCGCAATTGCTTGTGGCGGCTTTATTTTTAACGGGTCTTGGCGAAGGACTGTGGCAGTTTTTTCCCTGCTCCTGGGGTAGCAGATGGAGCGGATATCTGTTATTATACTGGAAGGGAAATCTCTCGGTGTCCGCAGAATTTGTGTACAAAAGCCTGGGAATCTGCGTGTGCTTCTGTGCAGCGCTGTGGGGATTGATTTTTCTGTGGTTTCATTATTACGAGGGAAGGCAGTGTCATGATTAAAATATTGGCAGTGGATGATGAGGAACATATTTTAAGGCTGATTAAAAATGCGTTGGCAAAAGAAGGGTATCAGGTGACGACAATCTCTAATCCGTTGGAAATGAAACATCTGAAACTTTCAGATTACCAGTTGATACTTCTGGATGTTATGATGCCGGGAAAGGATGGATTTTCTGTCTGTGAGGAGATTCGGGATGTGGTGGACTGTCCCATCTTATTTTTGACGGCAAAGACCAGTGAGACGGATCTTATGAAGGGGCTCGGCATCGGAGGGGATGACTATATTACCAAGCCTTTTGGGATTGGGGAACTTAGGGCGCGGGTGGCGGCTCATCTGCGCCGGGAAACGAGGGAGAAGAGGCAGGCTGTGTCTGTGGACGGTGTGCAATTCCTCCTCAAAGCGAAAAAGGTGAGATACGACGAAAAGGAGATTGATTTTACAAAGAGTGAATATGCCATCTGCGAATATCTTGCTTTGAACCACGGACAGGTATTTTCCAAGGATAGAATCTATGAGCATGTGTTTGGCTATGACAAGGAGAGCGATAATTCCGTGATTACTGAGCATATCAAGAATATCCGTGCAAAATGTCAGCGGGCAGGTTTCGAACCTATTGAGACGGTGTGGGGGATTGGATATCGATGGAAATGAAGAGAAAAAAGCAAAGGACGATTTCTGCTGTATTTTTGAAGTATACTTGTGTGCTAGCAGGAGGCGCCTTGTTCTGGCTGGCTCTATTGGTGCTGATTTTTGTTGTCCTTTTTTCGTCAGGAGTAATTCTTCCGGCAAATTATGCGGAACTTCAGCTTAATGAAAATGCAGAGGAATTCAGGGAGGCTTCTAGGATTACAGAGGATATGATTCCAATAGACTGTACCTATGGGGTGTATCGGGGTGACGGGAGCTGGATGTATGGCACATTTCCCAAAGAAGAACAAGGTACGGCATGGGAGCATTACCGCGAGGCAAATATCTATGGTTATGGGAACCGGTTATACCGTTTTTTCTATCGGGATGCGGGGGAAGTATGTATAGTGAATTATGAGCTCACGGTGCAGTTCCGTAACGTATTTTTAAGAAAACATCTCCCAGGGATAGAGGGTGTTCTGATTATTTTATATGTGTTTTTATTTCTCATGCATACTGCAGTGGTATCGCGAAGCTTTGGAAAATATATGAAGAAAAAGCTTTCCGTATTGAATGAAGCGACAGAAGAAATCAGAAACCAGAACCTGGAATTTGAACCAAAACATTCGGAGATTCAGGAGGTGGAGGAAGTACTGGATTCCCTGTACCAGATGAAAGAAACATTACGCAAATCACTTTACCGGCAGTGGGATTTGGAAAAGAGCAGGGAAGAACAGATTGCAGCGTTGGCTCACGATATTAAAACTCCTTTGACGACCATCCGGGGAAATGCAGAGCTTTTGGCTGAGGGGGAACTGGGCCGGGAGGAACAGGAGTACAATCAGTATATTTTGCAGAGCGTGGAGATTTTGGAGGGATATCTGGCGATGCTGAATGAGGTTGTGCTGGCAAAAGAGGAGACGGAAAAAGAAAGGGATTCTAGAACCAGTATGATGGAAAATCTGTCAGAAGAAAAGAGTGTGACATGCGAGGGAAACGGTGAAGATCGGATTGCCTGCGAGACACTTGCAGACAGGATGGAGCAGCAGGCAAGGCTCTTGGCATCTACGCGCCAGTGCACGGTTCTGTTTGGAAGGACAGAGCTTTCAGGAGAAATCCGGTGTAATGAGAGCCAGATGACAAGGGCATTTCAGAATATTGTCAGCAATGCCCTGGATTATACTTCGCCGGGAAAGGGGATTCGGATTCAATTTAGTATTCGGGAAGTTCAAGAGGTGGATTACCTCGTGGTGGAGGTTTTGGACGAAGGACCGGGCTTTTCAACAGAGGATTTAAAGCATGCGGCGGAGCGGTTTTACCAGGGAGATAAAAGCAGGAGCAGTAAAGGGCATTATGGGATTGGTCTGCATACGGCTTCGGAATTTGCACAGGCCCAGGGAGGATATGTAAAGATTGAGAATAGAGAGGATGGAGGCGGAAAGGTGACGCTTTTTATTAGAGTGGAGGATGAAGATGGAACTGAATCAGTTTTTTAAAGGAATACGGATGAATCAGGAAGCGGTTCGGAAAGTCTCAGAGCTTTCAATTTCTGAGGAAGAATATCAGAAGAATAAATTGCTGTTTCAGACGGACAAAGAACTTTTTTATAAAGAAGTGCTTAAGGAGATGGATTTCCGCATTCATTTTCTGTATTATTTCAGCCGGATGGCATGTGATGATTTCGAGTGTTTACGGGAGAAATTTGGGAGTGAACAGATCTATTGGGATACTTTTTCTGATCTTACTCTGTGGTGTGAAAATTGTATTCGAGATTATGGGCAGTATGGGATTCAGGAGTATAGGTGGTTTCATAGGCATATTGAAGGGAAGATCCGGCGTCTGGGGCGGCTGCAGTTTGAAGAATTGGATGTGGAATGGAAAGAAATAGAGGAGGATGCCGGGATACAGGGAAAAGTTCCGGTGATCAATGTTCATATTCCACAGGGGGAAAAATTGGAACTTTCGGCAGCAAAGTTATCTTTTGAGCGGGCATTTCGGGTATGGGGGAAACAGATTCCCTATATTTGTGATTCCTGGCTGCTGTATCCAGAGCTGAAGGAAATACTGCCGGCGGACAGCAATATCCTGAAATTTCAGTGTCTGTTTAAAGTGACAAGGGTTGAGTCTGAGGGGAGAGAAGCAGAACGAAGGATTTTTAACAGAGTGTCAGATGAACCGTCAGACTATCCGGAGACGACGCTTCTGCAGAGAAGGGCGAAGGAATATCTGCTGAAGGGGAAACGGTTGGGGAGCGGCGTGGGAGTGCTGAAGGTGGAAGCTGTGGCGACGGATAATAAATAATTCTGCAGGGACACATTCTCATGGAAATGTTACAGTTCACTCCGCGCCATTCGCAAAATGCATCTTCGATGCTTTTCCGCCGCATTGCGGCTATTTTGCTCATAAACCGGCGCTCCCTTTGTCATCTGCCATAGGCGAAGCAGGAAAAACAGGGGTGATTCCTTTTATCAAGCAACGACTGACACAAGAACTTTCTGAGGAGTATCCACACTTAAAGACAGATGAATCATTCTGTGCAACGCTGCTTTCCGCAGTGGAATTGACGGGAAATAAGTTTATTATGATCATTGATGAATGGGATGCGCCTATAAGAGAAACACCGGAAATCCAGAAGATTTATATCGAATTCCTGCGTACATTATTTAAGAACGGCAGTACGACAGACCGGATTTTTGCAGCCGTATATATGACCGGAATTCTACCGATCAAAAAGGATGGTTCACAATCAGCTATTTCTGATTTTAAAGAATATACAGCGGTCAAGCCAAGAAAATTTGCTGGTTATGTGGGGTTTACAGAGGCTGAAGTGCAGAGTCTGTGTGAGGAGTTCCAATGTGATTTTGGAATGATGAAGAAGTGGTATGATGGTTACTGTTTTCGCGATGTGGGGTCCGTATATAATCCGAATTCCGTGATGGAGGCTATACACAATGATGAGTTTGATTCCTATTGGGTTCAGACTTCAGCAGCAGAGAGCCTGATGGGATATATCAGTTTGGATTTTGACGGACTCTCCAGGACAGTGGCAGAGTTGATTGGCGGCGGAGAAGCGAAGGTAGATACGAAAGGGTTTGCCAATGATCTGGTGACATTTCGGAATCGGGATGATGTGCTGACACTTCTGATACATCTTGGGTATTTGGCCTATGATGAGGTTACGGAAAAGGCACATATACCGAATGAAGAAATTCGAATGGAGTTTGTCAAGATTGTACGTGATGTGAAGAGGGATGATACACTCAGAAGGGTCAGGGAGAGCGAGCAGCTTATTATTGATACGATTCATGGAAATGCTCAGGCCGTAGCGGCGCAGATTGAGAAGATTCATGCGGAAGAAGCGGTGCTGCATTATAATTCAGAGCAGTCATTGCGAAGTGTGATCAAACGTGCATATTTTAGCTTCGGGGATGAGTTTGTGTTGTTTGAGGAATTACCGGCAGGTGATGGATATGCAGATGTTGTGTATCTTCCGAAAAGGGATTCGATGCTTCCTGCATTGTTGATTGAACTGAAATGGAATAAAACTGCTGAAAGCGCAATCAAGCATATAAAGGAGCGCCGTTATCCTGCGGCTGTCCAGGAGTATGGCGGCGAGATATTATTAGTCGGCATCAATTATGACAAGGAGGCGCCGGCGGGGAAGAGGAAACATACCTGTGTGATAGAGAAGTATAGGATAGGGTGAAAGATATATAGATTGAGTTTTATAGTCAGTGTCATGGATGAGGGAACTACTGAAAGGGAAAATCTTATCCCTCCTGCAAGGTACTGGTTTTAAAATGACTGCCAGTGGCAGATTTTTGGCATGGTTTTTATTCATCTTCAAATATCGTCTCATTCATTTCCGGAAAATCCAGCAACTCAGAAACGGTCATATCCAAGCCGACTGCCAGTTTATGAAGAGTCTTTAACTTGGGATTTTTTGTTTTGCCGGCCATGATATTTTCAACGGTTGACTGAGTAATGCCAGATAAAGTTGCCAGTTTATTGATTGTGATATTTCGCTCTTCACAGAGCTGTGTAAGCCTTAAAATGATAACGTCTGAATAGGTCATAAAGACACTCCTTTTTCGTCAAAACTATATAAAGTATAAAAGGTTTTGAGAATCAAGATTAACGGTATGCGGTTGACAAGGTGAAGGAAATGTGATAGTTTAACGGTATACACTGTAGTGGCTGTTTATATGGAAATTGGTCTGCAGGCAGGATTTTTGATTATGAAAGATATATTGGAAACAGGAAATTGAAAATGTAAGGATGATTTTGGTTAAAAGTTTACAGAAACCAATATGACTGGCGAGCATGAGTGAAAACTTATGTTGGCTGGTCTTTTTTCTAGAAAGAAATAAAAGGGTGTGGTATAATGTCATTAGTTCATGTAAATTGAAGAAAAGGATATGTTCGAATGTTATATGATACAGAAAAAACAAGGTGGACAAAATGAATCATAATCTGCATTTGGTAGTATATGAAAATAATCTTGATACAGATAAGTTTGCCCGTATGTTTAATAACAAAGCACAGAGTTATAAATTTTATTGGTTTGAAGCAATTTTGAATCTAACTAAGATAACGGATGAAGATTTGACTTTTGAAGAGGTCATTAATGAAATGATTTGTGAGGCATGGCATACAGTGACACACTATCATTTACGATTGGGACCTACTATAAATGGCAAGACTGAGAACTTTTTGGAACATGCCATAAATACGCTAAATGTCATAGTGGATGATTTATCACAAAATCCTTCTAAGGAAGAATTGAAAGCTGCAATAAAGAAATGCGATAAAGAACTAAAAAGAGACAAAAGCAAACTAACGGATTACGTGCCCTATAAACTTTTATATCCGTTCTTTGATGTGGAAGGAATGGAAGAGGGGCTGTCGTATATCAAAAATGATCAGCATAAAAGATTGATTGCATACATGGCGAAACTTTCTGATGATAAGAACTTATTCTATACGATACTTGACGGTGTCGGACTGCAGAAGAAGATACGTATGAATCCTTACTGGAGAAAATTTCTGATTAAAAATTTTGCTGTTATCCAGAGCTGGGTCCAGTACAACAAGGCTCAATTTCTGCAGGATAGAAATCCAGGAGTTCCAGGGATTATATATAAAATCTGTCCGGAGAATGAGGAACTTAGGAAATTAGAGCAGGCACGTGATTTATGGAAAGCGGTAGCTGAATTTACAGGCAAACCTGTGAAAGAAATCTATACAGGTCAGGATATACCGATTGAAACGTTGTCTATAGATCACTTTGTACCAAGATCGTATATTTCAAATGATGAACTGTGGAATTTAACACCTATGAGCAGAACTTTAAATTCGAGTAAAAACAATAAACTGCCGTCTTGGGACGAGTTTTTTGAACCATTTGCCCAGTATCAATTCTACTTATACAAATTAATTTTTCCTGAGGACAGCAGCAAAAAATCTTCGGTATTAATAAGCAAATTTGAAAAATGTAGAAAGAATAACATTAATGCTATATGGGCTTCGGAAAATTTGTATATTCCAGGAAATTCAGACGAGCAATTTGTAAATATACTAAGTCACAATCTGAAACCAATATATGAAGCGGCTCAATTACAGGGATACGACACATGGCGGATAAGTCAAAAACAAGTGTAGATCAGACAATTGAATATTATGAGAAAAATGCTGAAGATTTTGTAAATTCGACTATCAATGCCGATATGAGTAACTTATATGCCGCATTTGAACAATATTTATTCCGTGGATGTAAGATTCTTGACCTTGGGTGCGGAAGCGGTAGAGATAGCAAATATTTTACAGAAAAGGGATATATCGTTACTGCTGTGGACCCTTCAGTTGAAATGTGTGCTTCTACAGAAAAGGTGTCAGGCATTAAGGCCATACTGATGCGGGCAGAAGATATGCAGTATGATGAAGAGTTTGATGCTGTTTGGGCCTGTGCCTCATTGCTTCATGTCAGAAAAGATGATATGAAGCAAGTCCTATGTCGCTGCATGTATGCACTCAGACGTAATGGTGTTATGTATGCTTCATGGAAGTACGGAGAGAATCAAAGGATGACAGCAGGGCGGCATTTTTCAGATTACACAGAGGACGCTATTGGAGCACTATTGCATAAAATACAAAATATTAAACTGATTGATGTGTGGATTACAGAGGATGTGCGGGCTGAAAATAAAACTAGGTGGACAAATATTTTAATCCAGAAGAAATAATGTGAAATTTAAAGAACTGATTCCTGCACTTGGAAAAAAGAACCGTTTTTTCTGCATTACCAGACCACGCCGATTTGGAAAAAGCGTCATGGCAAATATGGTGGGAGCTTTTTTTGGGAAAACTGTGGATTCCAGTAATCTGTTTGCTGCTTTGGAAATTTCAGGGTATCAGGATTATGAGTCTTATTTGAATAAATATAATGTAATCTATATAGATTTCAGCAGGATGCCGGAAAACTGTGATTCTTACCAGACATATATCAACCGTATTATAAATGGCTTGAAAGAGGAACTGATACAGGAATATCCAGACCTTGCACTTAACCGAACAAAGGCTATATGGGATAATCTGCAGATTATTTTTGAAAAGACAGAGCAGAAATTTATATTTGTGTTAGATGAATGGGATGCCATATTCCACAAATCGTTTATCAGCGAACAGGATAAAGAAAAATATCTTGAATTTATAAAGAATTTGCTGAAAGACCAGGTATATGTGGAACTGGCTTATATGACAGGGGTTCTCCCAATCGCAAAGTATTCCAGTGGTTTGGAACTGAACATGTTTCTTGAGTATGATATGGCGACCAAGAAAAAGTTTAGTGAATATTTTGGATTTTCAGATATGGAAGTTGATACATTATTTCAAAAGTATAAAGAGGAAACAGATGATGTGGAAATAACCAGGGAGGATTTGTGTATCTGGTATGATGGCTATTGCACTGCAACCGGAAAAAGGCTATATAATCCGCGTTCGGTTGTCTGTGCGCTGACAGAGAATGAACTGTCCAATTATTGGACCAGTTCGGGGCCATATGATGAGATTTTTTATTATATCCGGAATAATATAGAAGATATTCGGCGTGACCTTACGTTGATGATTGCTAAAGAACGGATTCCCATGAGATTGCAGGGATATGCTGCTATAAAACCAGATTTAAAGACAAGGGATCAGATTTATTCTGCAATGGTGGTGTATGGTCTTCTCACCTATGAAGATGGAGCTGTTTTTATTCCAAATAAAGAAATAATGAATAGTATTAATGAACAATTGTCAAAGGAGGAACAACCATGAGCAACATTTTAATCGTTTACTTTTCACGAAAAGGCGAAAACTACTGGGCCGGAGGCCTCAAAAACTTATCGAGGGGCAACACAGAAATCGTTGCCGAAATGATTCAACAGGCAGTCGGCGGGGACTTGTTTGAGGTAGAAACTGTAAGACAGTATGCGTCCGACTATCACACCTGTACCGAGGAGGCACAGCAGGAGCTTCAGGACAATGCCAGGCCGGAGTTGAAACATTACAAGGACAGTCTGGACGGTTATGATACGATTTTCGCAGGTTTCCCAAACTGGTGGGGGACAATGCCCATGGCCATGTATACATTCCTCGAACATTATGATTTGAAAGGCAAAAGAGTGATTCCGTTTTGCACCAACGAAGGAAGCGGGATGGGAGACAGCGAAAGTGATTTGGAAAGGATTTGCACGGGGGCAATTGTAGAGAAGGGACTTGCGATCCGCGGCAGCGAAGCGGAAAAATCGCGCGATAAAATATCCGCATGGGCAAAGGAGATGGTATGAGTGACTGTTTTTAATCTGTACCCTTCTATAGCGGAAGTAAATCTCTCACATAACGAAGGACAGAAATTTGCTAACCGTAATTTTCCAAATTTGTTGTAAAATCAGTCATTTTATGGTACACTACTTATTAGGGAAAACAAGAGATATTTGTAAGAAGATTTTTTGTAAACATTGAGGACGCGTCATGATAGGGTACTTAAGACTATCGTTGGATTTAGAAATTGCTGCATTGTAGACACAGGCTAATGGATACATATTTATTTTGCAACAGTTTTTTGGAATGACGGACTTCAACAGATTGTGGAAGCCGGAGTGAATGTTTGAATAGTGTGGTATAGATTACCACACTATTTTCTTTAAGGGGAGGAGAATTCTAACTTCATTTCCAGGGCTTTGAGGAGAGACTCTTAGAATCTGCAGATTAAGGGGAAAGAGATTCTAAAGAGTCTATGGGGGAAAGAGATGGTGGAAATGGAGGAAGAGCAAATGACAAAAAAAGAAAGAAAAAGTCTGACAAGAGAGACGAAGATGGACATTGTTAATATTGTCATGGTTGTCATTTCTTGTATTTTGTATGTTGTTTTAATCTATGCTATGATTCTGGTATCACGCCAATATAAAATTATGGTATCCGCTATGGATGACTATATGACTTGTGCGGAAGATGCCATGCAGGTGTCAGATGCTTCCAGCTATCTTACGGATCAGGTACATCATTATGTGGTGGAGCTGGACCCTAAGCATGTGGATGATTATTTCACAGAAGTCCATGTTACCAGGCGGCGGGAAAATGCCTTATTAAATCTGGGGGATTTTGCAGATGAGAAGGCGATTAATGCATTGCAGGAGGCATTAAATTATTCCAATGAGCTGATGGAGACTGAGATTTATGCGATGAGACTGGCGGCAGAATCACAGGAAGAGGATATCTCGGATTTCCCACAGGAAGTACAGGACATGCAGCTCACGGCTGAAGACCAGAAGTTGAGTTCGGAGGAAAAGCTTGACAAAGCCATGACTTTGGTATTTGATGAGTTCTATCATCAGGCCAGAGAAGAGATTATGGGGGAGATTACAGAATTTTTAAATAGTGTGATAGGAACAGCACGTGAAAAGCAGCAGAACAGTATGCTGAAAATGAAAAAGATTATGACGGTTCAGTCGGTGCTGCTGATTGTGCTGATTGTGCAGAGCTTGATTACGATTACGATGATTATTCTGAATAATAGGAAGAAGCAGAAAGAGAATCATACATTTATCAATCAGATTATCCATGCATTTGCCAAGAGCATTGATATTAAAGATAAATATACAAACGGCCATTCGATGAGAGTGGCAAAGTATGCAAGAGCGATTGCAAAAAAGGCAGGGTTTAATGAAAAGGAAGCAGAGGCTGTGTATAATATCGGTCTGCTTCATGACATCGGAAAAATCACGGTTCCGGATGATATTTTAAATAAAGCCGGACGCCTGGATGATGATGAGTATAGTGTGATCAAGAAGCATACTAGCAACGGCAGTGAAATTTTGAGGGAGATTGCTATTGCACCGGAGTTGGCCATTGGTGCACAATATCATCATGAACGTATTGATGGGCGGGGATATCCCTATGGAAAGGGCGGAGATGAGATTCCGGAAATTGCACAGATTATTGCTGTAGCAGATACCTTTGACGCGATGTACTCCACCAGGCCCTACCGAAAACAGATGCCTATAGAAAAAGTGGAAGCTGAGCTGGAACGTTCTGCGGGAACACAGTTGAGTGAAGAATATGTGAAAATATTGATTGAACTGATTCATGAGGGCGCAGTGACAGATATTAATAAAATATAAGAAAGCATTCTCATGTGACAAAGCAGGATATCCTATAGGATATCCTGCTTTGTCGATTCCTATTGACACAAATACTGTAAATAGGATATATTGCAATTGGGTTAGTGGTATCTAACATGGAAAAGGTGCCGCATTTATTAAAATTAGATGTTAGTCAAACTAATATTTGTTCGCTTTTAACTCTGATAGATAAAAGAGTAAAACACATAGCAATAAATAGGGTATGAATAGGATTCTGGAAAGGAGAAAATATGTCAGAGGAAGAGAGAAAATTTTTAGAGATTGTTGATTTAAAGAAAGGATTTGGCAGTGGGGAAACACGCCAGGAGGTACTTCGGGGAATGAATTTTTCGGTAGCAAAGGGGGAATTATACTTGGATATTTTGTATTTAAATATGTAGTTGTATCAATGTATTATAACAGCTACAGCCTTCCGACTTATGAAACCATATGGAATCCAGAGGCATTTGTAAAAACAACACTGATTCCGGTTCTATTAATGCTTATTGTAAACCTTGCCATTATCGTAAAAATGATGCAGCATACACCCTTACAGTTCCTGCGTCATGATTTAAAGAAAACGAAACGCAAAAAAGCAATCTAGCTTCCAGGATGGAAAATTTTAAGCCGGTTCCGTATGCGCATTATTCTGCAGAATATTCCAAATTACATCATTTTGTTCTTCGGGATTTTCTTTGTTTCTGTTATGCTTGCTATGGCAGTAGGAATGCCCGACACCCTTCAATTCTATAAGGATAATGCGGAAGATATGATGTTTGCCAAGTATCAGTATGTCCTGAAATCCTATGAAGATGATGAGGGCAGTATGATTCATACAGAAAATAAGGATGCCGAAAAATTTGCAATGTATTCTTTGCAGAAAAAGAGTGATGTGCTTGATGAAGAAATTTCGATATATGGAATTACGGACGGCAGTAAATATGTAAAAATCCAAGACTTAAATTCGCTTCACGAAAAGGAAGTCTATATCTCAGCGCCTTTTGGAGATAAATACGGTCTACAAGTGGGAGATACGATTTTTTTATGTAAAAATATGAGAACAAACAGCATCAGTTTGAAATTAAAGGAATCTATAATAGATGCCAGAGCCTTGCTGTGTTCATGCCTATAGAGAATTACCGCATGACATTTGATTTGAAGGAAGAGGAATTTGGCGGTTTCCTATCCGATTCAGAAATTACGGATATTGAAGAAGAAAACATTGCGACAGTGATTACAAAGCGTGATATTACAAAAATGTGTGACCAGCTTGACCATTCTATGGGAGCATACATGCAGTATTTCCAAATTCTGTGTACGCTTCTGTCCGCAGTGCTCATTTATCTTCTGACCAAGATTATTATAGAGAAAAATGAAAATGCCATATCTATGACCAAGATTTTGGGATATACGAACAAGGAAATCGCAGGCCTTTGTGGCTAATTGATAGTAGTCATGGATTCCCATTACATAAACG
>CANOBT010000090.1 GCA_947564305.1 uncultured Lachnospiraceae bacterium
AACAATCCAATATATTTTTAGCCACAAATGTTACAAAAATGCTTGACCACTACAGAGTATGATGAATGTTGTCTTGCTGGTGTTGGAACTGTTCACGGTGTTTACACAGTATGCTGTTTGCAATAAGCTGTGTCAGAAGAGGATGAAATTTGGGGGAGCGGCTGTTTGGGCGGCTTTTTTTGTGCTTTTAAATAGTTTGACCTATCAGGATGACATATCCGTTGCCTTTAAGGCGATTGTGTTCATAGCCTTGTTTCTGTTAGTGTTGGAGCTCGTATATCAGGACAGTATTAGAAAGAAGATGCTGCTGACTCTGTTCATGTATGTCTGGGGGATGGGGGCGGAATTTATAGTATATCAGGGCAGCGGCCTGTTGGGGATAGACAGACAGACGCTGATGGTGTCTGGAAGCAGGCGCTTGTTGTGTACTATTCTCTCAAAGCTGGTCTGGTTTATGGTAATGTGGGTGGTGACGTTGTTCTGGAATGAGCATTGGGGGGATGAGAAAGTACGTCCGGCTGATTGGATTTCTGCCCTGCTGGTGCCTGTGAGCAGCATGTTCATTGTGATGTCATTTGTGGATGCGGAGGCTTTTGGCGGAGACGGGATGAAGCTTGTTGCGGTCTGCCTGGTCATGCTGATCAACCTTGTGGTATTTCGTTTGTATGACAGGGTACAGGAGAAGGTGAAGGATCATGCGGAACGGGAGCTGATTAAAAAGCAGTCAGAGCATTATGCCCGCCTGAATGACGAACTGGGAAGATATTGTTTTGAGATACGAAATTTTAAGCATGATCTAAAACAGAGATACCTTCTGGAACAAAGTTATCTGCAGCAAGGCAGGTATGAGCAGCTGAAACAGTGTTATGCGGACAGCATAAGCATGTTGAAGAATGGGAAGGTGACGGCCAACACGGGGAATTTCTGCATTGACAATATTATCAACTACAAGGCGGCCATTGCGGAACAGAAAGGAATCAGTGTTGAAACGGAATTACTGATGGCCTGTGACGCGGGTTTGAATGCCCCGGACATATACAGCCTGCTGGGTAACCTTATTGATAATGCAATCGAGGCGGTGGAACGGATGGACGAGTCAATGCGCTGGTTAAAGGTCAAGATAAAGGCGGATGATTCTAATATACTGATTGTTATGGAAAACCCGTACAGCGGTTGTCTGCAGAAGGAGAAGGGAAGATACACGTCAACAAAAGCAGATGGCCATAAGCACGGCATCGGCCTGAAGATAGTAGAGGATATTGCGGCAAAGTATCAGGGAGAGGTACAGATTGAGGATGCAGAACAGATTTTTGTAGTGAAGGTTTTATTGTATGATGTATATTGTTGATTTCTCTGGCACAGGACGGTGCAGGGAAGCATCAGCCAGGACTTGTCTGAAAACGGGCAGGTCTTTTTTTATGCGTTTTAATATGAAGAAATGTCAAAAAATGACATAAAGTGATACAGATTATTACACCACAATAAGAAAATGAAATAACATGATATAATACCATATAACATGTAGCATAACGAAGATATGGATACAGAAAAGAGGACAGGACAGTAGGTGTTAAAAAAAAGGCATGCTGTCTTTCCTCTTTTTGCGCTTTAAGGTGAAAACCAGCCAAATCCGGGCGCCACCCTTTCGATTTTAAACAATTTAAAATCGAAAGGAGAACGCCAAATGGCAGAAAGAGAAAAATATTATATTGCACTGGACGGGCAGACTTTTGAGGTCAGCAGGGAATTATACGAGGCTTATTACAAAGGCCTGAGGAAAGAAAGGTATTTTACTCAGGACTTAAAACAGGAGCGTACAAGGGTGGATCAGGAAACCGGACAGATTACAGTCATCCCCAGCCGGGAAGATTCTTATGAGCGGCTTCTGGAAGCAGAAAAACAGTTTGCCGAGGATGCGGAGGACATTGAAGATGTGGCGATCCGGGCGGTCATGCTGGAAAAGCTGGCGGCAGCCATACATACTCTTACAGATGAGGAAAAGACGATCATCCATGCCTTGTTTTATCAGGAGATCAGTGAGGTGGAGCTGGCAAAGCAGCTTGGTATTGCGAGAACCACTTTGCAGTCTCGGAAATACAAAATCTTTGAGAAATTAAAAAAATTGCTGTAGATCATTGCCCCTTCATTTATTAGATATGCAAATGAAGGGGCATTATTCCTGAAATAAGTTTACTGATATTCTTAAAGTGATAAAAGCAAGTTTTTAGATATAAGAAGTGAAAAGTGCGACATCCCCAAAAGTATGATTGCAGATACATGTGCTAAATATTACTATAACTCGTATACACAAAAAGGAGGATGCCACAATGCTTTTAAAAGAAGAAACCGAAAAATATTTGCACTACTGTAAACTTCAGAAGGAACTTGATGACAAAACGATACGGGCTTATAAGGCAGATTTGAAACAGTTTATCACTTTTATTGGAGAAAACGACTTAGATAAGGAGACGCTGAACTCATATCTTCAGTACATTCATAGCATGTATAAACAAAAAACGATTAAAAGAAAAATTGCCAGTGTTAAAGCATTGTTTCATTATTTGGAGGAAGAAGAAATTGTGGAGATAAATCCATTCCACAAGGTAAAAACAAAATTTAAGGAAGAAATTGTCCTCCCAAAGATTATTCCAAAGAATATTATAGAGCAGTTGTTGGATTATCTATACAGAGAAAGAGATAGTGTGGAGTATTCAGAGTGGCATAAAAAAATCGTCTTGAGAGATATAGCGATAGTGGAAGTCCTTTTTTCAACAGGACTCCGCATTTCTGAATTATGTCATTTGCAAAGCAAATATGTTGATTTGAAAAACGGTGCATTATGTATTCAGGGAAAAGGCGGAAAAGAGAGATACCTTCAAATAGGAAATAGCGATGTATTGTCAATATTGAATGTCTACAAACGGTGCTTTGAAGAAGAGATAAGGGAACAGGGATACTTTTTTGTTAATCGCTATGGGAAACCATTGTCTGAACAATCGGCCAGGCGTATGATTCACAAATACGCAGAGAAGATTCAGGCGGATATAAATATTACACCACATATGTTCCGACATTCATTTGCTACCTATCTAATGGAAGAAGACGTAAACATAAGATATATTCAAAAAATGCTGGGACATTCTTCTATCACAACGACACAAATATATACATATGTGACTACAGAGAAGGAAAAAGAGATATTGCGAACAAAACATCCGAGGAATAAAATGGAGTTTAGGTAATGTTTTATAATAGTAAAAAATTTATATTATGAGATTGATTTATTCAGAAAAAGATGTATAATTAATTTGGTAGCGATAATAAAAGATTATCGGGCGGGGATTTAAAGGAACAGCAATACAAGATAATTGGAGTCATCTGAGATTAACGGATAATCAGATGTTATCCGTTAGATCTGACGACACAGAAATCGAATAAAAACAACTTGTATCCTAAAATAGGAGACATTTATGGAAGCATATGAAGGACTAAACGGAAGGAATACATTAATAGCAGAACTAAAAGAAAAGTATTTCACTAAATCAGCTGAATCTATAATATTGATACAGGCAAGTAGGGGACAGGGAAAATCATATGTTATTAATAAATTGATAGATGAAATATCACATGAAAAATTTACAGTATTTTTAAATTGTGAAGATGAACTGCGGACAATGAGTGCCTTTGAAAAAACAAATAGAATAAATGCAATTGGACTTACAGGGGGTGCAGCAGGCATTTCAATAGGGTTTAGCTTAGGTTGGAGCAATCCATCTTCCCAATATGAAAAAATTAGAAGCATGCTTGCATCATATTTGAAAAAAGATGTTTTAATATGCATAGATAATATCGAAAATGTTTCTGATGAATTACGGTTACTGATTATTCAGATAATCGGAAATATTAAACGCTTAGAGAATGATTACTGCAAAAAAATATTTGTACTTATTACAAGTACATTAGATATCTATAATGATAATATCGCTAGATATGCTATTACAGGAAGAATAATTAAGTTACCTAAATATGCCTTAAGCGATATGGAAAAGTTTTTTGAATTACAAAAAAGACTCATACGTGCAGATAATGAAAAAATTTATACTTTGTGTCAAGGTAATTTGAACTTAGCTGATTTTATTTATAACGAGATGTGTATTGAAAATAATGGTTATCTCGATACATTAAGTGATGTCGTAAACAGGAGATTGGCTATACTTAAGGTTCAAGGAGAGCAGAAAGAATTAAGCAGTAATGATATGGAAGATATTATTTTTTCAGCATCTTTAGCAATAAAAAAAATTACTGCACAACTATTGAATAATATTGTTGAAAAGCAAGTACCTTTAATTACCCTTGGATTAGATATGGCTTGTGAAGAATATTTATTGGAAAAAGGCTTGAAAAGGTATTACGTTTTTGTTTCTGATGAAATACAGGAATATATTGCCGAATTATCTGTAAAAAGAAGGGAATATTTGCTCTTATCATATTATAATTATTATACGCAAAACGAGCCAGATGAATACTACATAAGAGCTCATTATATTTATAAATATCAAGGGCATCTGAATGACTTATCAGAGGCATTGTTTTTGTTGGCATATTTTTTCGCTCAAAAGATGTCTGATAATCAAAAAATCAAAATGATTGAAAAAATATTTTCTTCTACTAATGTGGAAGTAAATAGACGGTCTCACTTTGAAAAAGTCAAAAAATTTTATTACGATATATCGAACGAATCTGATTGGTCAAAAATTACTTTTGATTACGAAGAACTCGAAAATTCTTATTTGGATATGACAGTTTTAGCTGAAGCTTCATGTGAATACTTTGGATTACTATATAAGAAAACGCCAATGAATTCATCAGAAGCTTCTCGAATACTAAACAAGTGTATAGGATATGCTGAAAATGAATTGATTATTGATATTGCTGATATTGATGGGGTATATCAGATTGATGAGAAGATATTAAGATTAAAAATTATATATGATATAGCACCATGTGTTCTTGATCAAAGGAACGATTATGATACATTTCAAAAATTATATAATTTAAGTAAAAGCCTGAATAGCAGTAATATAAGTAAAAAGCAAAAAAGTTTGGGTGAATATATAGAGAATGTATTTAACAGAAAAGCCTTTTTATTTGTTAATCAAGCATCCTGTGATTTCTATTATGAAAAGGCAAAAAGATATTTTGCCAAACATGAAATTTGGTTAGAATATTACATTACTTTAGTCTGCCAAGCAGGAACGTATATTGTGATACAAGAATTTGAAAAAGCGATACAGATATGTCAAACAGTGAAAAAAGAATGTGAAGATCGACAGATTTCATTACCACAAGTAGAGAAATTGTATAACAATGAGGCTATTGCTGAGTTCTTATTAGCAGAACAGCAATCCAGAACATTGAAAAAAGCTCAAAGTGTCTCAAAAAAAACTTTATCCAAATTGAAAAAATTAATAAATAAAGAAGCAAACGCAACACAGTTTGTTATTTACACTAATATTTGCTCATTATGCTTATATATTGATGACAAGAAACAATATTACAAATATAAAGGTATATTTGAAAAAATTTATAACTGCAGAGATTTGGCAAATATCAAAGATGAAAGCATTGATGACTTTTATCGCTATTATTTTGCATGGTTTGAATTATATTGTGCTATTACAGATGGTAATTGGGAAGATGCAGAAAAAATAGCAGATTCTTTAAGCAACTTTGTTCCAGCATTGTTTCGTAAACAGGAAATCTTTTGGGAGAAGAAACTTGATGCCGTAAAAGAGCTAATCAGGAATCAAGAAAAGAAAAACGCTTATGATTTCTGCAACAATTTAGTTCAAACGAAACGTCAGGAACAAATTCTATCCAAATTTTTTTATAGAGGGCTAATGCTTTCTGATTTACAATATACGTCATATTTCTAAGATTCTTCATAATTTGACAACATGCAGGCAACAATAACTTTATAAATAGTTTCATATGGTAAATGATAATGATTGGTGAACAAATAGGCAATTGAACTATGATAAATTGTATATGGAGTTCCGGCAATATCAATTAAGTATGGAACATCCCCTTTAAACCTAAAATCAAATCTTGCATAATCTTTAATACCAAGAATTTTTGCAGCTTTTACCGCAGCTTCTCTAATACTAGTATTGCCTGATGATTCTAATACATCAAATTTATAATTATATTGATTTGATGTGTCAGAATCAATAAAGTTGTGCCCTGTATTAAAAATTATTTTGACGGGATCTAATGCATAATATGTTCCTTTATATTGTAGCACTAAAACTTCGCACTCTATACCATCAATATATTCCTGTATTAAAAGAGAATCTGTTTTCATAATCTGCAAAAGAGATGAAAGTTTTTTATCTGAGTTTTCATTAAATAAGAATACATTTTCAGCGGTTAACCCAATACTTGCAGATTCATATCTATTTTTAACTATTACTTGTCTATTTGAAAAAGTATTTAAAACTTGTGAAAAATCATTAGGGTGTGAGAAAATTTTGCTTTGTGGAACAGATATTTCATTTTTTTGCAAGAATTCTGTATAAACATATTTATTGCGTAGTAAAGAAATCACAAAAGCATCACTGCCTGTATATTTAATATTTAATAAATCGCAAAACGCAGGGATTAAAGATTTTTTCCCATTAGCTCGCCCATCTCTTGCAAAATTATAGACAATACATTCACAATGATTTACATGTTTCTCCAAAATATATTGTATAAACTCCAATTCAGAATAAAAAGTTTTTGCGAAACCAAAGCTGTAAAAAATTGCGGATGTAATCTCAGCAAATTCGGTACGTGAAAAAAATTCATTTTCGTCAGCATGTATAATCTGGGCGGAAGATATTTTATTTGTACGTGTTTGAAGGTTAGCTACGATATATACATCAAAATCAAAGTTTATATTTTTATAAAAGGATAAAATATCCTGAAGTAAATCCTCATTATTCATCTTTGTATCCCTCATTATTTTCCAATAGTTTCCAACGATATGTTGAAAATAATTTTTCTGCTCCCATATGTACATAAAAATCAGCGGCTGTTTCATCGTAGACATTAACTCGGAGTTCTTTATTACAAGATCGGGCAAACAGTTGTAAATAATTTAAAACTTCTTTACCAAGACCTAATGCTCTAAAAGGAGAATCAATAAACAATCTTCGTAATAAAATAAAATCTTTTTCTATTATAAAGGAGAAAAAAGCCACTTCTTGATTTTTATTATTTTTTATGACATAAACAGATTCATTGGGGCTAAACCAATAAGCATAATTGTTAGATTCCTTAAAAAATAAAGATTCATTATAATGTGCAAATAATTTTTCTAGCCATTTTAAATTCATTTCTTTATCACTGCTACTGCAAATCAGAAAATTAATATTAGCTTTTCGAACATAACTGTTATTAAAATATATATCTGGGGACATTAGCATTTTCTTACACAAATGAATTGCATATTGATATTCGGACATAGTATTCATTTCGCATGCATTATTAGAATCTATTTCATAAGCTTTTAAACAAATTTTCTCTAATAATTCTGATATATTGTCATCCCAAAAGAAATCCATATCATTTGCATAGTTATGTTGCAGTTGCAATCTTAGATATGTTTTTAGTAATGGACAATCTTTATGAGTCCAAAATGAAATTCCAAATATAGCTGGTGTGCGATGTGTTCCAACTTCAAATCCAATAATGTTGTTGTAAGAATCCATAATTACATTCCACTCATCACATTCCGGATGGACATATCTCACGACATAATAGGTGCTATATTCAAAAGTCCTAAAAATATTTTTTGAACAGACAACATCGCTTTCTATAATGAAACTATCATTGATATATTCAAGCAAATAATTCATAGAAGTAAGGGTATTTCTGTTTTCGGGTGGAACATGAATAATTGTACATGAATATTTTTCTGCCAAGTAGTCAAATTGCGAGGAATGACAAGGAACTGCTATAATAATTTCATAAATATCAATCATGTGTAACATAAGAATAGTGCGTTCAATATTAGGTATGCTCAGTATTGATAACAATCCTTTGGGCAACTTGCCGCCACTTTCATACATTCGCGAACTGTTTCCAGCAGCTAAAATAATTGCGTTCATATAAAATAATCTCCTGTACAAAACATTTAACCTATAAGTGACCCCAAAAACATTTTTAAATTATCTTTTCAATTTCTATCATCTAAATTAACGGATAACATCTGATTATCCGTTAATCTCAGATGACTCCAATTATCTTGTATTGCTGTTCCTTTAAATCCCCGCCCGATAATCTTTTATTATCGCTACCAAACCGGAAAAAATTAAAAAATATTTCGGCAGCCCCCTTTACCTAACGGCTAATTAGGTGAAGGGGATTTCTTTTATCCAAAAATTGTGCCCCTATACTGCACTTTGACAACTTCATATTTGTGTGTCAGACACATATCCGGTCGGCCGGAGAGCCGGAAAGCACCAGCCAGGATACGCCATGCGGAAAGAATGCCGGTCTTTGGCATTTTTCCAAGCGAAAAATATCCGTGGCTGTACCGCCCGTGGTGGAGCGGGATGCGATGAAACCGACCGGAGATAATGATACTTCCACGGCAGTGGCCCGCAAGAGCGGCGGGAAAATGCGCACCCATGTTTGAGAGAGAATGTGGGCGGCTTTTATGATGCCTGCTTACCGGCAGGATGCCTGACATACTTTAAGGTGAAACGATATGCCCTGAAATGGAATGTCATTTCATCTGACAGGGCAGTAGAAACCATGGGCTGGATGGCAGTTATTTTTGTTAGCAAAAAGCCATACAGGAGCCTTCCAGCCCATTCCTGTGCTGCCCTAAGGCACTTAACAATACTCAGGAGGCGTAAACGATGGAAAGAAGTGCAGAAGAATTATTGATTTTTTTATTTGACGAGATTTTACCCAAGCATGGAATGACGCTGCGGATGAGACAAAAGGAGCTTTCGCTGGAAATGCTGCGGGCGCTGCAGGAGGACAGGCTGGCCTTGTGCGAGGCGGAGGTGGGGACGGGAAAGACCCACGCCTATATCCTTGCTCTGGCAGTTCATAGCCTGTATTCCGACAGGAAAGCGCCGGCAGTGATTTCCACATCCACCATAGCGTTGCAGAAAGCGTTGACAGAAGAATATATTCCGCAAATATCCGGGATCCTGACGGAGCATCATGTGATAGACAGGCCGTTATCCTTTGTGGTGAGAAAAGGGAAAAAGCATTATGTCTGTGATTCCAGACTGGGCATATATGAGGCATCCATTCAAAATTTGAACAGGGAGGCGGATGCCGGGCTGCTTTCGGAATTGGCAAAGCTGCAGGGGCTGGAGGACAGCCGGATTGATCTGGACAATACGGCGCTGACGCCCTATGTGAAAGCCAGGATCAATGTGCTGCGCTGCAGCAGGTCATGTCCTTGTCTGGTTCTATGCAGATTTATGAATTTTCAGAAACGGTGCATGGCGGAAAAGTTTGACTTTCAGATCACCAACCACAATTATGTGCTGGCTGACCTGATCGGGCGGAAACAGGGGAAAAGGCCGCTTTTTCCGGCTTATGGGGCCATTGTGCTGGACGAGGCTCACAAACTGCTGGATGCCGCCAGACAGATGTACAGCACAGTATGGGACGAGCAGGAGGCGGAGCGGATCGTGAAGCTGAGTGCAGGAAACATGCGGATGATCGGGCTGGATGAACTGGCGGTGTTACAGGGCAGGATCAGGGAATGCAGCCGGCAGATATTTGATCGGCTGGCGGGAGAACTTTCTGGCAGCCATATCAGGGAAGAGAACAGGGCGGAGATTGCGATTGGCCCGGTGGAAAGAAGATATATGAAACATATGGCGGAGGTATTAGAAAAGCTCCCCGTTGTTTACCGGAAAAACGGCGGACAGGACGTGCGGGCCCAGGGACTGAAAAGGCGCTGCCAGGAGCTGTCGGACAAGCTGGCGGTGTTTTTAAACAGCGGCAAATTTATTTGTTGGATGGAAAAAGGGGAGAATGGCAGGCTTGCCCTGTGCGCAGTCCCCATGGAGTTGGAACAGATTCTGTTCAGGGAGTTTTGGAGCAGGCCCATACCTGCCATTATTACCTCCGGCACCATGTCCGTCAGGGGGGATTTTACCCATTTTAAGAAGATGACCGGGCTTGCCTCCGCAGCGGCGGCAAGGATCCTGGAGACCAGCAAGCCGTCGCCCTTTGACTTTCAGAACAACGGGCTTATTTACATACCGGAGCGGATGCCGTTTCCAAATATCAGAGATGAGCGGTATATCCGGGCGGTCATGGAAGAGATCCTGCGGATCGTATCGGCGGCCCATGGGCATACCCTCATTCTTTTTACATCCTACTGGCTTATGGAGAGAGTTTATTACGGGCTGAAAGACCGGCTTACCGCTTATCCGCTGTTCCTTATGGGCAGGGGCAGGCTGGATGCGATCAGGAGTTTCCGCAGGAGCGGGAATGGCGTACTGTTTGCCAGCGACAGCGCAGGGGAAGGGATTGACCTGGCCGGGGACATTCTTTCCTGCCTGATCATTGTCAAACTGCCTTTTCCGGTGCCGGATCCGGTCATGGAATATCAGAGAACGCAATATGAGGATTTTGATTCATACCGCAGGGACATCATCCTCCCGGAAATGCTGATCAAACTCAGGCAGTGGTTTGGCCGTGGTATCCGCAGGGAGGAAGATACGGCGGTATTTTCTATTCTGGACAGCAGGGCATCCCTGCGGGGGCGTTACAGGACGGAGATACTGAATACGCTGCCGTCCATGCCGGTGACGGACAGGCTTGGGGACGTGGCGGATTTTATCATGAGAAAGAAGGCGGACAGCTACTTTATGGATAAGGAGCGGGAACGAAAATTGTGTTGATCATGGCGGGCACTGTAACAGGTGCCCTGCTTACTGCGTTTCTACTGGCCGGAGCTGCACTTGTCAGGACAGGGGAGTGTATGAAGGCAATGGAGTGACGGGAAAAACGGGCATTGGAGGTCATAGGACAATCTGGCGGATGAATAGATTTAAGTAGCAGCAGTTCCATGCTGCCCGGAAAGGAGGGAAGCCCTTGGAACTGACAAAGGAGAGACTTGAAGAAATGGTGGCTGTTGATGTGCGCACGGTGGATATTTCAACCCTGACCGACCTGAGGAATATTGAGATTGATACATCTCTGTCTGTGCCCCAAAAGTTGGATGCTTTTGCAAGGCAGGCAAACAATATATATGTCAACAGAATTGGCGAATATGTTGTAAAAGTCAGGTTCCAGAAAAGTGGAGCCAGCATAGATGAAAAAATGGCGGAATACCTGCAAAGATTATCGGAAATTCATATTTAGGATTGAAAGATGAGCCGATCTATGCTAACCTAATATCAGGACAAATCAGTGGAACTCCTGATTTTTGGGAAAAGGAAAGCCTTCGGCTTCTCCCTGACAAAAAAAGTTGGGAGTGATAACATGAAAGAACAAACTAATTTCTTTGTGGCCATGTATCTACGCCTTTCCAGGGATGATAGTGTGAAAGAGGAACAGGGCAGTCGTGGCGCATCTAAGGTTGAGAGCAACAGCATAAGCAGTCAGAGGGAGTTGATTCGCTCCTTTTTAAACGGGCAGGAAGACATGGAGCTCTATGACAGCTATGTGGATGATGGTTTTTCAGGCAGCAATTTCAACAGACCGGAATTTAAAAGGATGATGGAAGATATAGAAGCGGGCAGGGTGAACTGCGTGGTCGTAAAAGACTTGTCCCGTTTCGGACGTGACTATATAGAAGCCGGGAGGTATCTGGAAAAGATATTCCCGGTTCTTGGAGTGCGTTTTATCGCGCTTACGGACCATTACGACAGCTTATCCGCAGACACGGGGGAGCGCCAAATTGTACTCCCGGTGAAGAATTTCATCAATGATTCCTACTGCCGGGATATTTCCACCAAGGTTAAGAGCCAGCTTGCCGTGAAGCGTGAAAGCGGGGAGTGCTTATCCCCCTTTGCGGTATATGGCTACCGCAAGTCCGCAGAGGACAGGAACAAGCTAGTGGTGGATAAATATGCGGCGGAGGTTGTCCGTAGGATATTTCGGTGGAAGATCGAGGGAATGGCGGTATCAGCCATTGCAAAAAGGCTGAATCAGCTGCATGTACTATCCCCCAGCGAATACAAGAGATCTCTGGGGCTCAATTACCGGGGGGGATTTGCGGGCGGCTCCGGTTCACAGTGGGGCAGCTCATCCGTAAAGCGGATACTGACCGATGAAGTTTACCGAGGGCATCTGCTTCAGGGCAAGACGGAGAAGATCAATTATAAGGTGAAAAAAAGCATTGGGAAGCCGAGGGAAGAATGGGTGCGCGTGGAGAATACCCATGAAGCGGTCATTTCGGAAAGTGATTTTGAAACAGTGCAGAACCTGCTCAAAGCGGACGGGCGCATCAGCCCGGAGAGCAGGAGCGTGAGCCCATTCATGGGGCTCTTATTCTGCGGGGACTGCGGGGAACAGATGATACGGCGCACTGTAAAGTATAATGGTTCCAGCAGGGTATACTATATCTGCTCCACGAAGAACCGGGGCGAGGGATGCAGCCGCCACAGCATAGAGGAAACTGTGCTGAAGGAGCTTGTGGGGACTGCGGTGCGCCGGTATGCCAATGATTTTCTGGCACAGCAGAAACTCTTTGAACAGGCAAGGGAAAAGGAAATGAACATGGAAGCCGTTGCAGAGTGCCAGAGGGAACTGACACGGCTGAAACAGGAGCAGGATAAGTATTACGGCCTGTGTGCAGGGCTTTATGAGGACCTTGCGCAGAATGTGGTGACAAAAGAGGAATTTGAGCGCCTGCACAGGGAATTCCAGAGAAAAGCGGAAGAAGTTTCAAGTGCGCAGGAACAGCAGCAGGATCTGATAAGGAAGATGCTCCAGAGTGGGGTGGCCAGTGCCGAGAGGTTGACTAAATTCCGGGATTCCTTAAGGCTTGATGAGATTGACCGTCATACACTGACAAGCCTTGTGAAGCGTATTGATGTGTATGAAGGCAAGCGGATAGAGATAGAATTCTACTTCCAGGATGAGTACCAGATCATGCAGGAATATGCTGCCTCGCTTTCCGGACAGGGGAGCGACAGGAAATGGGGGGCATGAGCATGGGGAGGACATCAAAAAGGCATTCTGCGGAGACATTATCAGTCGGCAGTGCCGGATCAAAGGCGGGATGCTTTAAGGCCGGTATCTATGCAAGGCTGTCCGCAGATCTGGATGAAAGAAAGAACGAATCCATTGAGGTACAGATAGAGATTGCAAAGAAGTTTGTGGAGGAATGGAACCACAGCAATCATAATCGGATAGAAGTGGCCGGCTGCTATACCGATCTTGGTAAAACAGGGACCAACTTCAACAGGGATGGGTTCAAACGTCTGATGCAGGATGTACGTTTAGGGGACATTAACTGCGTGATTGTAAAGGACCTGTCCCGCTTTGGCAGGAACTATCTGGAAGCCGGAAATTATATTGAAAAGATATTCCCTTTTCTCGGTGTGCGTTTTATAGCTGTAGCGGACGGCTATGACACCGGTGCGGATGGCAATGATACAAAGCAGATGGCATCTGAGATAAAGAACCTGGTGAATGATATGTATGCCAAGGACTTTTCACTGAAAGCAAGGTCATCTCTGGCCCAGAGGCGGAAAGAGGGCGCTTATGTGGGAGGCCCTGCCCCTTATGGCTACAGGACGGAATGGGAAGGCAGGCTGCGGAAGCTGGTCCCGGATGAAAACACGGCAGACATCGTCAGGTACATATACAGGAAATTCATTGAGACGGAAAGCTATAAGGCAGTGGCGGACGACCTGAATACCCGTAAGATCAACTCGCCCGCAATATATCGTAAGACAGGGGAGGTCTACTGCCCGCTGGAAGCAGATTTTAAGGGCTGGGATAAGAGCGGAGTGGAACGTATCATAAAGAGCGATACCTATTCGGGCAGGCTGGTGCAGGGGAAGACCAGCATCATTGCCAGGAATGAAAGTAACCGCATCCATAAGCCGGAAGATGAATGGGTGGTCAAAGAGGAAGCCCACGAACCGCTGATCGGAGCTGAAACCGCAGAGAAGTCAGCCGGGGTGCGGAGGAAACTGAGGGAACGGGCAGAAAGCCATGAGCATCCCACCGAGGGGTGTCCCATCGGGGAAAATATTTTTGACAAGGTACTGTACTGTGGTGTATGCGGGCGGAAGATGACAAGGCATAGCTATGTAAAGAAGTATGAGGACGGCACCAGAAAACGGATGGGAGGGTATTTCTGCCTGAATGGAGGAAGTACTAAGACAGATGCCTGCCCGTCTTCCAACCGCATTTCAAACATTGAGCTGACAAATATACTGTTTTCGCTTTTCGAAATAGAGTTTGCCGAGAACTTGAAGAAGCAGAAGAACTATGTGGAAATCGCAAGGGAAATCGTCAGGCAGAAAAAAGCGGAACTGGAACGGAGCCTGCGGTCAGCCGCACATACAAAAGAGCGGTTAGACGGGGAGGAAAGCGACAAGTATATGGCCTACCGCAGCGGCAGGCTTTCCCAAAAGGAATATGTCGCCTATAAAATGCAGAAAGAGGATCGTGTCCGGGAACTGGAAAAGCAGGAGAGCCAATTCAGGGAACAGGCATCCAATCTGGAACGGGCTGGAGGAACCTATCTGAAAGCTGTCCGTGCGCTGACGAAACTGAGAAATGAGCAGGTGCTGACTAAGGAACTTATTGAAACGCTTATCGAGAAGATCTATGTGTATCCGGGAAAGCGGGTGGAAGTCCTGTTTACTTACAGTGATGCACTGATTGAAAATGCGGAAAGAACTTCTAAAAATGTTTCGTCATTGGGTGGAATACCAGGAAGCTCCGAGTCTGATATTGAAAAAGACAGAGGTGCGGAATGAGAGAAAACAGAAAAATCGCAATCTATCTCCGCCTCTCCATAGAGGATGATGCCCAGGAGGGCAGAAGTTATAAGGAAAGCAACAGCATTTCCAGCCAGCGGAAGATGCTCATGGAGTATATACGCAATGACGCCGGCTTGAAAGGGCAGGAGGTTGCAGAGTTTTGTGATGACGGTTTTTCCGGCACGAATATGGATAGGCCGGGGGTGCAGGAATTGCTGAACCAAGTAAAGAAGGGAAGGATCGGCTGCATCCTGGTGAAAGATATGTCCCGGTTTGCAAGGGATTACATAGAGCTGGGAGACTATCTCAACCAGATATTCCCTTTTATGGGAGTCCGTTTTATTGCTGTCAATGACCATTATGACAGCAGGGAGCATGAAGGGAGCACCACACCGCTGGATACGGCTTTTCAGACGCTGCTCTACGACCTCTACAGCAAAGATGTGTCAGTAAAGGTTAAGACATCATTCGAGAATAAATGTGCAAAGGGAGAATATGTATTTGGACAGGTTCCTTTTGGATATGTTAAAAGCCAGACCCAAAAGAATACGGTGATAGTTAATGAACAAGAAGCGGATATTGTCCGCCATATCTTCTCTCTGGCGGAGCAGGGACTGGGCAGTACACAGATTGCTAAGGCACTGATCAGAGAACATATACCTACTATCACACAGATGCGTTATCCAGACAGAAAGATGGCAAGAGAGAACCATGCATGGAGCAGCACCGCAGTAAGGGGAATCCTGAACAACCGTTTCTATCTGGGGGAAATGGCTTACGGGAAATCAGTTCGCAAGTCTGTGGGAAGCAAGGACGGGATTGCCGTGCCCAAGGAGGAATGGAAAGTAATACCGAACCACCATGAGCCGTTGGTAAAGCCGGAAGTATTTGCGCTTGTGTCTGCCTTCCGACCAGAACAGTCTACTAAGAGAAAACGGCCCAAACACCCGCTTACGGGAAAGATATATTGCGGCGGGTGCGGGTATGCAATCAACTACAAGCCGCAGGGGAACAGCAAGATCCCAAACCATTTCTGGTGCAGGAAACATTCCCTGCTGCAGATACCGGATTGCTGCACCTATTTCGATGCCGCTATTCTGGAGGAAATCGTGCTGACACAAATTTATCAGGAACTGATGCGCAGGGGCGACCTGATTAAGCAGCGGGAGAGCCTTGAGCAGTTTCAGAAAGGAGAACTGCATAAACTGGGCAGGGAACTTGAGAGCTTCAGGATACAGCACCGCAGTCTTCAGAAAGAGGCAGACACTTTATATGAAAACTATGCTTTAAAGAAGATGGAGGCTGCAGACTACCGTAACAGGGCGGATGAGATTACTTCGCAGATGCAGGAAATAGCGTGTAAGATAGAAAATGCAGAACTGGAACTTGCCAGGCTTACGGAAGAATACAACCAACCCAAGCAGGACATGAAAGACATCATCCGTTTTTCTGAGATGAGAGAACTGACACAGGAAATGGTGGATGTATTTATTAAAAAGGTTACGGTGTATAAGGGCAAGAGAGTGGAGATTGAGTGGAACTATGCTTTGGGGGAGGAATGATCCTCCCCCAAAGCAACTTGACATTAATTTACCATTTGCTCACTCCATCATAAAGAAAGCAGGAAAGTTGTCAACTATTACTTGACATAAATAAAATTTTTATCTCCTCTTTTTTTGTTATACAAAATGGTGTATAATAAAATTGCAGTAAAATAGTACGATTAATGAGTGCTCAGAAATACAATGAAATACACTATAATTGTAATAAAAGGAGGAGTGTCAAGTGGAACAGAAATTTATAACATTAGCTAATGAAATTAGAGAGAAAAATGGTTTTCTTTCACTGGATGAGATTATGGAGTTAGTTGCTGTAAATAATGTCGTTTATGACTGCTTTTCATTGTTAATTAGCAAGAAAGCAAAAATAGGAAAAGATAATATTTTTTACCCTAATGTAAATATTTGCTGTGATGATAATTCGGAATTAATAGTAGGTGATTCTAATTACTTTTTTAGTTCTACTCACTTTGTTGCAGAAAACGGAGGAAAGATTTTAATTGGAAATAGAAATGAATTTAGTGATGGAGGCGTTTGCGTTAAAGCCAATATGCCTGATGCTAACATAGTATTTGGAGATAATGGTAGGTATGATGGTAGAATTAACATCTTTGGTAAATGTATGTTTGAGACAGGATCTCAGATAATTGGAAACATCAATGTATATAATTGTTGTTTGAAAGAAGGTGGAAATTATACTGAAAAAAATCCAGATGAAAGAGCTGGATTATTAAAGGGATTTGGAACTGTTAAAAGTGTAATAGTGAATAGAGGAATGGTAATAAATGGTGTGGGTGATTTTTCTAAAGCTCCGTTAGAACAGCAGTCCAAATATCATAAATAAAAACTGTTATTAATAGAATTATTGAAAAATTGTTTAAGAATTGTAGGATTTTGCGAAAAACAATAGTAGTGTGTGCAAAATGTTTTTAAAATTGTTATAAGGGTTAAATACAGATAATTGATAAGATACCATCAAATTGTGTAATGTAAAAGGAGAATGGAACTTATGCTAAGAGTGCCATTATATGATGCACCGGGAAAATATGCATTACTTTTTTCCCAAAAGGAGGATTTAAAACAATTAGACGATATTCAAGAAGATGTTGTCATTGCAGATTATGATACATATCAAAAAGTTAAAATGTCTTATCTGAAACATAGTTGTAGACTGGTTTCACAAGAACAATTTAACAAATATGCAAAGCCAGATATTCCAATGTGGTTGGCTGATTCAATAGATTTTAATTGTATACTAAATAAAAAGTATTTAGATATTTTACCTAAAAGTGCAGAAATTGTTCCAACAGTGGATTGCTGTTTTAGGTGTGAGCAATGTTCATATAGGCAGCCTAAAGAGTTAGAGGGTTTATGGTTGGATAGAACATTACATTTAGATCCAAAATACAATATGTCTATAGATTTCATGCATACTATAATTGAGAGATTATGCAGTGCAGGGACACAGAATGTTGTGTTTACAGGTGGTGGTGAACCATTAATGAATAGAGACGTTACTTTATATGGTATGCGCTTGGCAAAAGAAAAGGGTATGAATATTGGATTGTATACCAATGGTATGTTTTTACAAGAAGATGTTTGTAAAAAAATATGTGAAATTTCCCCGGCTTTTGTAAGAGTTAGTGTTTATGGATTGACGTCGACGGAATTTGTAAAATATACTAATGCTTCAGAAAGGAGTTACGATAATATCATTCATAATATCAAGTTATTAATTAATGCGAAAAATGATATGGCGGTGAATACTAATATTGCGTTATCTTTTTTGGTACATCCAATATTGATTCCTAATATTCATAAGATAGGTGAATTTTTGGCTCTTTTCACAGAGAATGAGTTGAGAAATATTTATAGTATAAGATTTACTCCGGCAGTTGACTATTTTTATGACAGTCAACATGATAGTAGCTATTTTAATGAAATTTTTGATTTTTTACAAAGTTATGCAAAAGAAAATAAACTTGTAAAGATAGTTCCTTATTGGCATCGATTAGATGATTTGTACAAAAAAAAGATATATTCTGAATGTTATGGAAATGCCTATTATGCAGAAATAGGTCCAAATGGAGATATGTATTTGTGTTGTGAAAAGTTATTACAAAAAGGATTTTGTATTGGCAATGTTATCCAAGATTCAATTGAGGATATATATAGTTCAGAACTTCGAAAAAATGTTATTGATATAATAAGAAGTGAGCATTGTTTAAAATGCCCTAATTTATGTAAACCACATGAAATTAATAAGCAAATACAATATGTAATAGATTTTCTTAATGCATCTCCCAAAGAAAGTTTAATTCAATGGAGAGATGATTTGTTAAAAATTGCAGGGAATAGCAATAGTTTTGGTAAACTAAACGCATTTGAAAGCTAGGAAGGTGTTACATGGATATTTATAATGAATTAAATCTTTCTCCTATTATTCAAGGGTTTTGGAGGTTGGTTTCATGGAAGTGGTCGACGTCAGAACTGGATTATTATTTACATTCCTGCACTGAATTGGGTGTAACTTCTTTTGATGTTGCTGAAATTTATTCAAATGGTGAATGTGAATGCCAGTTAGGTAGAGTGCTTTCTCAAACTGCGGTATTTCGTGAGAAGATGCAAATTATTTCTAAAACCGGTATTGTACGTGGCAATGCAATAAAATATTATGACACAAGAAAGGAACATATCATATCTTCTTGTAAGGATAGTTTAAGAAGATTAAAAGTTGATTATATAGATGTTTTTTTAATACATAGACCAGATCCTTGTGCAGACTTTTGCGAGATAGCAGAAGCATTTGAATATTTGGTGACAAATGGATATGTGAAATCTGTAGGAACGTCTAATTTTGGGGTGGTTGCATTTTCATCACTGAAAAACGTTTGTAATGTACCGCTTGTTACCAATCAAATAGAAATTAGTCCACTTTGTTTCGAATATTTTGATAATGGTGTAATTGACTATTTAACTGGGCAAAGAATTCGACCTATGGCATGGTCTCCATTAAATGGTGGAGAGATTTTTAAAGGTGAATCAGAAAGGTGTAAGAATGTAAGGTGCGTGTTAACTGAATTAGCCGAAACATATTCGACATCAATAAATACATTAGTTTATGCGTGGTTATTGTATCATCCTTCTAAAATATTTCCAATAAGTGGTAGTGGTAAAATTGAAAATTTGAAGATGGCAATGGATGCGAGAAAGATTGCATTAAAACATGAAGATTGGTATCGCATTTATACTGCAAGCAGGGAACAATGTTTAAAATAACTTCACAGTATTATAGGGAAGATGTGAATTATTGATTATTGTCATTTATATAAACAACGACAGAGTTATTCATACTATATATAGAAATTTGTAATCGTGAATATGAGTAGTGTCATTGCCATTGGACTACAAACATATCTTAAAATATATTAGAAATAATTGTGTGAGCCAGAGAGAAAATCGTTGGCTTTCTTCTATTGATCAACTTGACATTAATTTACTATTAACTCACTCTAATTTGGCACTAACTTACCATAACCCCAACGAAGCTATGCGGGTTTCAGAGAATTTCTCTCAAAAAAATTTGTGACATTAACTTGACATAAGAGGGATTTGGGGCGCTGTGTGTAGCCGCAAGTATTCCGACTTGAGCGCGCATGAGTCTGCCAATTTATAAATTTTAGGTTGATCAGCATAATGCACACTTTATTCAACACATGGATGTTGAATAAAGTGTGCATTATGTGTTGAATAAGGTGTTGAAAAGGGATATACTATGTTTGGAGGAATGTGGGTATGAATATTGGAATGGAAACGGAGCTAATTGAATTCAAAAAGTCAACAGGAGAATTAAAAGAAGGGATTATTTCTTTGGCCTCCATGTTGAATAAAAATGGAAGAGGAGTGCTATATTTTGGTGTAAGAAATGATGGTGAAATTGTAGGTCAGCAGATCGGAGATCGTACCATGCGTGAGATTTCTCAGGGGATAGCGAATGCAATTAAGCCACAAGTTATACCGACCATTATTATAGAACTGTGCGAAGATAAGAATATAATAAAGGTTACGATTGAAGGAGATGAAAAACCATATTCAGCATATGGTAAATATTACATGAGGTCAGCGGACGAGGATCGGGAAATATCACCTCAGCAGTTACGCAGTTTGATGCTTAGCGCATCAGATTCTATTGTAAGTATAGAGTCAAACAATCAGGAATTGACTTTTAGTCAGTTGAAGACACTATATATTGGAAACAATCTGACGCTTCGAGAAAATACTTTTAAGCAGAACCTGAATCTTTTAACACATGGCGGGACATACAATTTAATGGCCAGTATTCTGGCAGATGTCAATAGTTATTCCATCAAAGTGGCAGTATTCAGCGGAACAGATAAAACAAATCTGATCAAGCGCAATGAATATGGTTATAAGTGTATGCTTGTGGCAGTGAAACAGGTATTGGATTATATGGAAGCATTGAACGATACGGTTGTGGATATGGAGGGAAGTCTGAGGAAAGAAAGTAAGTTATTTGATTTTTCCTGTTTCAGAGAGGCATGGCTGAATGCCTGCCTGCACAACCGCTGGTCAAGGCAGACACCGCCGGCTGTGTATATGTTTGATGACCGTATTGAGATCATATCAGTGGGAGGCCTGCCGGATGGGCTTACATTGGAAGAATTTTATGAAGGAAAGAGTAAGCCTGTGAATCTTGAACTCCAGCAGATTATGGTTCAGCTGGATTATATAGAACAGACAGGTCATGGAGTACCTTTGATTGTATCCCGGTATGGGAGGGAAGTGTTTGACATTTCGGAAAATTTTGTTACAGTGACAATTCCGCTGAATCATAAGAGGAATGCAGCAGGTGATTTATCTAAAACAGCAATAAGGGAAATGGACAGAAGTGATCGCAAAATATTGGAGCTGATGAAAGAGAATTCCAATATCAGCGTCAGCGAAATCAGCAGGCTGGCTGGGCTGGGAACTACTACAGTTACAAAAAGGATTCATCGCCTGAAGGAAGTGGGAATTGTTGAAAGAAAAGGTCCTAAAAAGACAGGGCAATGGATTGTAAAATAATAAAATTTTAAACAGAAGAAAAAGTGAAAGAAGAGTGAAAAATAAATGGCAATACGTGAGGCACTATTGAATGCTGTCGTTCATAGGTTATGGAAAGCTTTTCTTAGTAATTATCTAAGCTGAAACAAATTATTAATTATATGTAATGCCATTGCACACGGAATGGCGGTTTTGGTGATACTGGAAATGGAAAAGAAAGTGCCATAAAACAGAACTGAATTTGTGATGTTGTTATGCTTGTGTTGAAGGGATGTATGAGATGAAAAATGTTGATGTAGAGGAATTTGTTCAGAAAATCATAAATGACGATTTAATTCGAACAATAGAACTTAATTTTATAAATGTTGATATGGAAAAATTTTTTAAAGATTTTAAGGGTACTCCGGATGATTATGACCAGAAGCAAGACTATGGTATATATACAGGAGACAGCGAGAATGCCAGAAATCACCTTTTGAATACATTAAACATTGTTTATCAAAAGGGTAGGGGCAGAAAGGTGGTTTCGGAATATGAAAGAACAGTTCAGAGGGATTTGAGGAATTGGTTTAAATGCATTGATATATTTGAATATCACGAAGAGGTACCAGAGATATTTTGCATCATGGTTCGCTTGGGATATGGTGAAATTGTATGCGATCAGGTGAAAGCGGAGTATCAATCCTTCAAAGATAGTAAAGAGTATTTGCCTTTTGATGATTTATGGATACCTGATGCTTTGAGGCAGATTCGAGATATTGGAGTACAATTATTTCAGAAAGAGAAAGGCGGGAGTAAGCTGTATTGTCAGGTGTGTGCTGAATTTATCGCTATGCTTGATCAAATTAGATTTTTATTTAAAAGTGCGGATTACAAACACGAACAGGAAGTTCGTCTGTTGTATGTTTATCCCCAAATAGATGAAATGTTTTTGCATACAGATGGGGCATGGCCTAAACTGTATGTTCAGCCGGACTTTCCAATTCGAATCAAGGAAATAATCATGGGACCGAAATGTAAAAAAACATATAAATTTATGCCATATTTGCAGGAACAGATTGCGAAGATGTTTGAAAGGAATATGGGTTTTGAACTGCCAAGGATTACAATGTCAGGAATTCAGTATCAATGATTTTTTGAATCAAGGTAAACGGTAGATAGTGCGTACCTCGACTGATATGAAGAAGTATGGGAGAATAGA
>CANOBT010000091.1 GCA_947564305.1 uncultured Lachnospiraceae bacterium
TGAAAATGCCATATCTATGACCAAGATTTTGGGATATACGAACAAGGAAATCGCGAGCCTGTATCTATTGTCTACTACCATTATCGTGGTTATAGCGGATGCTGCCAGTGTATTTTTAGGCGGAATCGTCATGGAGCAGGCTTGGAAGGCAATCCTGTTTGACTACAGCGGATGGTTTGCGTTTGTGATTCAACCAATCGGATACGTGAAAATGTTTTTGTTTGTCTTGATGGGATATCTGCTGGTTATGGTATTTGACTTCAAGAGGATTAAAAAATTCCGATGGAGGAAGCGCTCAAGAATGTGGAGTGATAGCAGTCTCGCACTATCCACAGGTCAATGGCGGCAGAACTGCTTTGCGCGAAACTATTCATTTTCTAAAATGGTGGTATGCAATGTTTTTGTAGCTTACAGTATAATAAGATTGGCTTCGATAACGGCATTTTTGATTTTTGCAAGAATATGTGTATCCTCCGGAAAGATTCTATAATTGAATTGTATACCATTGCGAGTTATCATATCATATATTCTAGAAGCAGATAATTACAATAGATGAATTGTTGAAATCGGGATTTTGGATTTTCAAAATCAGGGTGAAAATATTGTTGTCGAATGGTGTCGATTATGGTAATATTAACTTAGTGGCGATAATTGTGTACGGGTAATGATATCTTTTAACAGATATTTTATGATGAGAAGTATTGTTATCTTTTTTATTCCGGTCAGACAGCGAGTCGGGGACAGCTTGTTTGCCTTTGGCTTGATGACAGCACCGGAATAAAAAGGTAAATGGAATTGGTTCCTGTATCTGATAAAACGTGTGAAAGAAAATCATCAGAGAGAGACTGTAAGAAATAGTCTCTGGAACCTTGAAAATTGAATAAGAGCTTAAGTTATTAGAGTTCGAATTATTTATGTTTATAAGTTTTTGTTTTTTATACATTTGGACAGGAAGTGAAGAATAATGTATATCAAGAGAGTTTTTGGAGAATACTATACCTTGCCGGACGAAGTACGCAGTACGAAGGACATTCATTTAATGTAGAATGCATTTCGGATTACTTCATAGAGCGTAAAATGTACGGTTTGTCCGAAGGACATTAGATAAGAAACGTCAGAATAGATAAACAAATTAGACATGATAAGATTGGATGAGAAATATAGAGATTAAAATGAAAAATATTTCAAAAAAATAATGGATTTGAAATATTTTTCATATGAAATGTAGTGGGTTTCACTTAAGATATAGTTCCATTCAATGTACAAATTGAGGTAAAGGGTTTATAATATGTGTAATAAAAAATGCATTTTTTATTGGGGATAATTTAGAAATTGGTTTGTTTTATCAATCTGTAAAATTATTCATATTATAGAGTAAATTGATTGTGAAATGGATTGGAAGTATTTTGTTTGTTGTAGTGGTATTTTTGTCATCAGATGATGGAGTAGAAAAGCTGTAGGTTTGATTTTTTAGTTATTTCCTTTTGGAAATTTAGAAAGGTAGGGGAATGCATAATGATTGAGAACACAGGAATAGAAAAGAATAAGATGAATCATGAGACAATCATTGATTCGTGCATGCCCAGGGAACCGGAGGTCTTGCCGAATCATCCGATATGGGCGATCAGATACATGCAGGAGGAGAAGTTCCAGAGAGAACTTGAGAAAATTTACAAAGATGTGGAATTTTAGAAAGGACTTTTGATAGCGTGGTAGAAGCTTCGTTTATCAGAAGTCCTTTTTTTATTCATTTTTAACAGACAGAAAAAACGGGTAGTGGCGGTTTTCTGTATGATAAGTATTTATCTGCCAGATTAATTGTGAAGGAGAGACTTAAGATGAGGAATGTTCCAAAAGGGGAAGCAGGATGTGGAAAGCGGAAAAAAACAAACGAAATTGGGGATATTTACAATTTGACATTTGTGAGAAATAACAGCCATGCCCAACAGATGGGATTTCATGGTGATGAGACCGTTTTTTTTATGTTGGATTACTATAACTTTTTAAAGGTAAGAAAATTAGCAGACGACATGGACGGATATCAGGCATTGTCGGGGATAGACCGTAATGATTATGCAGCGGCCGCTAAAAAAGTAATGGGAATCTATACCCTGTTGCCGGAGAATAGTACTTCGAAAGAACTGTGTCCTTTTTCGGTGGGGAGATACGAGGAAGGACAGACTTCTGATAAGCCATTTCTGGGAATTATCCAGATATACATTATAGATTTGGAGTGGAAAGTAAATTCGGAAGAAAGGGTGGTCCGTCTATCGGAAGTCCGAAATAAAATATTGGATTACAGGAAACGGATTGATAAAGAATTACAAAAAACTTTGAAAGAAAAAGCAGATTATCAGATTTTTCAGACGGTTACTTCTGATGATTTCTGCGTTGCAGTCAGAACCGGTAAAATCCAGACCATTTATGAAGCGGCTGCCAGTTTGATGAAGGTTGAGAATGGGAATGGGAAACGTCTATTTTTTACCTATACAAATGTAGGAGTGGAATGCCTGTATGGTTATAACAGTGAAAATAATGAATCCTCGCTTCCGGTGTTAAATATCAATTCGGATATCTTGAAAGAAAATGAAAAAGTACAGTTTGCCGTACGCTTTAGAATGGAGACGAAACTATTAGATGAAATAAAAAAACTCATACAAAATCCTTCTGAGAATTCCCATTTAGAAGAGGTAAACGGGTTGTTTGGGCGCTATGATCTTGTTGTCCAGATCAATATGGAAGAGTTTACGAAGATTTATAAAAATCTGTGTAAAAATAAGGCGGGATATACGGCCGATGATACAGAAGATATGAGCCAGTGTTCAAAACTTGTAAAAACCGTTGTAGATGAGATGAAATCCGGAACCATAAAGACCGTAAATATCCGTGTTCTTATGAATGTAGATGAGATTCAGATTGATGGATCAAAGGGAATAAAACCATGGTTCGATGCGCATATGTTTGAATTAATCAAACAGCGTTCTGAAAAGGTGATGAAGTTATACCGGGATTTCAGTGAGAGATACAAGGTGAAATTCCTGCTCTCCAGATTCCGCTATGAGGATCTGGAGAGTATGCTTGGAAGAATCATGGGATCCTATGAGAATCTTGCGTATGAGTTAGATACACACATCAACTGGTATGTTTTCAGCCAGTCTCTGGAAAATTTGTTCCAGAATATGAACCGCTTCATGGAAGATATGGAAGATGTGGAAGGCGATAAACAGGATGAACGTGTGCTTAATAAATTCATGAATGAATTACAGATGTTTATTAATGCTTTTGAGGCATACATTAAATTGCTCCAGGGTGTAAACCAGCATACCATCCAGGCGCCGCAATATGATATTGTGGCTCCGGTAGACGGCCAGAAATTTATAATTGCATACAGTGAATATATAAACAGTATCCATAAAACGTATTGTGAGTTTGCATGGAATGAAATGGATTCTAAGGATGTAAATAAGGAAGAACGTAGAAGTGCAAAAGCCATCATTTATCCCGAGGCTACGAAAAAGAACGTGGAAACAGTTACCGTGCTTCAGTATAACCGCAAAACCAAAATGGAACGTGTTGAAAGGGAACCTGCTTCTATTTTATTGTGTAAAATCCCGATGTTTGAATATTTTGAAAGAGTTTATGACCTGATTCCGCTGATTGAACATGAGATTTGTCATCAGATGCTTGTACTGAACCGGACAGAGCGTAATGATTTTCTGATTCAGACCATTCTGCAGGAGGTCTCAATGAAAATATGTTATTATATGCAGGTGGAATCAAGTCAGGGAAAATATGGCGTGACACGCAGCGCACTTTCAGAGTTGTTTGAACAATGTATGTTGGAGGCCTTAAGAAAAGGATATAGAGAGAAACACCCAAATTGGGGGAACTATGTATCCACGTATGTACCGGAGAGTGTACGGGAATATCTGGCAGATTATTTTCAAAAAGGTTCTGAACAGGAGCGTTTTGGGAGAAAAGCTCTTTCAGGAAACCAGATTGTAAGTAAATTTTATGAAGTTATTGTGGAAATATGCGGGAATTGTGATGAATGTATGGAACTATTGGAAAAAATACAGCGCTTTGTGGACGAGGAAGAAAATATAAATTCATCGCAATGCAGTGCCTTAGCCGCTGATAAGGCAGAAGGTAAAGAAGATACTCAGGAGAAGCAGGATATTACGAAACAGGTATATACATTGTATGAGAGGCTCCTTTCGGAGATGGATAAGAAGATGTCTTGGGCCGAAAAGGAGCAGGGGTGGAAGTATGTGTTGGAGGATGTGAAGTACGATACGGAACTGGATGCTGCATTAATGTATTGTTATAAAAGTCTGAAGAGAAAGTGGAACAAGAATGCGGCGAACAGGCAAAAGCTGAAAAGATATTTCGAACAGATCAGATCTCTGCAGGAGATTTATATAGAAACTGTGAATTATTGCGCAGGCAGAAGAGCGGAAACAACAAAACTGGAAAAAATGTTGGAAACTTTTGCTGAATCAGTGAAAGATGAATTTTACAAGGAATTTCTGGAAGGGAAGAAGAACTGTATTTACAGCCCTGATAAAGTTCAACAGGTTAATTATTGGGAACTGCAATGTCCGGAGCATGCAAAACAGAATTATCTAAATGCCTGCAGAAAAATTGCCTTTCGCAATCTGGAAGGGGTAATTGAACGTACGACAACGCGTTACAGGGAGACTTGTGCCGATGTGATTATGTGCCGTTGGCTGGGATTTGGCGGCCTGGGTTATCTTAGGATGGTGATCACGGCATGGACCCGGATGGAAGGGTATGAAGAAGAGATGATATCCGGAAATCTGCTTAGAGAAAGGCTCATTATTGTGTTGGCTGTACTTCTTGAGAACAGTAATGAAAAAGGAAAAGAACAGCTAGGCAATGGTATCAGTATTGTAGATGCCAGCCGGTTGGTTGACGAGGTGTCCGAATATGCAGAAGCGGAAATCCAATATGCCTGGAACAAAGTTCTGGGTTCTGTGGAGGCACAAGAAGAATCAGAGAAGACGGCAGAGAGAAGAGTCAGAGTGAATCAATTTTTTGATAAATACATGGAGAGTATTCAGCGGGCCAAGGAAGCAGTTTCCCGTGGAGAGGCAATCAGGTGGGAAGGGGGATTGTGGGATCGGGTGTGCCGAGAAAATACTTCTATGTTTCAGGATGATCCTTTCCTTCGGACGCAGGTACAGTATGAGATTAATTTATACCGCCGCGTTTTCTGGATTCTGGACGCATTGTCAAGAATCCAGTCTAACAGAAAAATAAAAATAGAGACATACATTTTGGAGCATATGTCCCGGATTTATGAAAATTCTATAAGAGGTACGGAACTTCATCCTGTGGTGGAGAAGGTGGTGGAGTTTTATAATAATCCAAAATCAGAATCTACAACATGTCATGAAAAAATGAAGGACATGCTGCTTTTTGTACAGGATTACTATTATTATAGCCGTTTTAAGAGATAACCCCATGCTGTGTATGAAATACAGATATCGGAAGGAATTATTGGGAATCTACTGTGCAGATAACTGACAGGCAGCACATTTTATGAGTATTATTGATTGAAAATAACAGGAGGGAAAAATGAGTACTTGGTATGCGAAAAGCCTTCAAGAATATATTGAGATGATAGAAATGATATCCGATAAGCACAGGGACGCAGATAGGAAGTATCCACTCTGGTTCCGTGGACATGAACGGACAGACTATTGCCTGGAACCGGGGATTTACAGGAATATCTCTAACGGAAAAGAAAAAAATGAGTTCAATACGGAAAAAACATATGGGACATTATGGCTGAAAGAGGAGTATAGGTATCAGCATTTTGTGGCGAGAAATTATGATAAGGTTTCTTCAATGCCGGAATCTTTAATCGAATGGCAAGAGGTCATGCAGCATTATTTTTCAAAAACAAGACTGATGGACTGGAGTGAATCTGCAATTGTGGCGCTCAGTTTTGCGTTGGAGGCGTATATTGACCCGACAGAGGACCATGAGGTGGTTTATAAAAGAAGGAACAATTCTCCTGTTGTATGGGTGCTGAATCCTATAAAGCTGAATCGGAAAGTGTATGGCTGCTTTCGGAAGAAGAGACTGGTGGAAAGGGCTATGAAACAGATTGACCCGGCCGTAATGAACGAGATTGCCAAAGAAATTTCAAGTAATGACAGATGGTACTTTGCCTTAGTGGATGAGGTAAATGGAGGCGTGAATGGACTTGTCAGCCTTTCGGGTCTGGATTCATTGCGCCGGTCTTACGGAGCTGAGCTAAAGAATGCAGTAGAGGATAGAAATTTCAATCCGTTTTTTTATCTGCTGCTGCGTTATTATTCGGATGGCTTGGGAATTGAGGCGGAAGAACTTCCGCCATTGGCCATTATACACCCCCATCATAGTTCCAGGATACATGAGCAAAAAGGAGCATTTACTGTATTTCCGTATTATATGGGAAAGAAGCCGGATGAGAAAAACACAAGTGCCAGCCCATATGCTATGGAATATATGTCGCTATGCAGGGATTGTTTGGAAAAGATTGTACTGACGAATGTATATGACACGGCAGAACAGTTAAAGGAGATTGGTGTAAGGCGGTCGCATTTGTATCCTGAGATGGAGACGGTTACAAAGGATTTTGAGACGATAAAATATTGAAATATATTACAAAAAATAGATTTTTGCAAAATGACAGGTGAATAAAAATGTATACCTAGTTCAAATGAAGTTTAATTCAAATAAAGGACTTAAGAAAACTTGACACATGAATGATATTTCAAGTATAATATAATTATAATTGATGTGGCGAAAAAAACTGGCAGAGGAGGTCAGGTAATTACATATCTTGGATGAATTATGACTTACAGGAAGAAGGTGTCAGGTAAAATGAGTGATAACTATATGGGCGGGATTACGCGTAATATCCGTAATATCTGTAAAATGAAGGGGATATCAATTACGCAGATGGAGGAAGACTTGGGATTCAGCGCTGGTCTGATCAGCCGATGGAGTAACGCAAAGACCAGTCCTTCATTTGATAAAATAGTGGCGATTATGGAGTATCTTGGCATTACCTATGATGAATTAATGTGGGGGACGATGCCGGAGAGTTCAAAAAAATTTACAGAGACTCACCCTGATAGAAAGATGCTTGCTATGTTAGACAATCCGAAAGAATTTTCAGAGGTCCATACTGATGGGAGGATGCTTAACAGGATTGAAAAGGCGAGTATGAACGGTATTTTGTCCTGGATGGATGTTCGGGGCGAGGAACCGTTTGATGTTTCGATAGAAGATATGTTTTTGCATTGGCAGAAATACCATGTACATCGGGTGTATTATGCGTCCTACGATATCGGATGGTTTCTGTATGCTGTGCAGTATAATGAAGACATTGCGGCAGTGGATGTCGGAGTTTATATTCTGGGAGGCATCGGAATGCCATTGGAACTGATTGATGACAGTGGAGATGCGGTAAGGCTGCTTCGATATATTGATGAAAATCTGTATGATAAAATAGCAGGAAAACGGACAGAAAGAATGAAAGTACGGTTTATGAGAGAAGCTGTTTAAGCGGTAGTCAGAATTTGAAAATCCAGAGTATCCGGCACATCCCTTGTGCCGGATACTCTGGATTTTTTCACCCGAAATCACTGTTCCCGCAAAACTTCCGCAATCATCTTAAACATTTTATCCGTATCAAGCGGTTTTGCAATATGTCCATTCATGCCTGATTCGGTGGCTTTGTCCCGGTCTTCTTTAAATGCATTTGCAGTCATCGCCAGAATCGGAATGGAAGCTTTTTTCTCATCCACGAATGCCCGGATAGACCTTGCAGCATTATATCCATCCATATTCGGCATCTGAATATCCATGAGAATCAGATCATAATACCCTTCTTCCGATTTCAACAGCATATCAACACATTCCACTCCGTCTTTTGCCCGCTCTACAATACAGCCCTTATCAGTCAGGAGTTTCGTTGCAATCATCGCATTAATGTCAATGTCCTCTGCCAGTAAAATACGTCTGCCTTCAAACAGTGTACGGTCCAGAGAGTCAATCTCCTCCTGTTTCTTTGTGGTAGGAGCTTTTCCAAGCCTGTGGGGGAGGCGGATGGTGACTTTTGTTCCTTCACCCTGCTGGCTTTCAATGGAAATCGTGCCCCGCATCAGTTCCACAAGATCTTTTACGATTGCAAGCCCCAGCCCGGTTCCCTGAATACCGCTGACGGTGGAGGTCCGTTCTCTGGAAAATGATTCATAGGCATGTGCCAAAAACTCATCGGACATTCCGATTCCATTATCCTGGATGATTGTCTCCACAATGCAGGTATTGGGAGCATCTCCCGGCAGCTCTTTGAACGAAGCCATTAGCATACCGCCCTCAGGAGTATACTTTATGGCATTACTTACGATATTCAGGAATATCTGTGAGTAATGTGTTGTGTCTATGTAGAGGTAAGGATGTATCATATCCACATAGATGTCACATGAGAGATGTTTTTTCTTCAAATCGCTGTCAAATATGGTACACAGCTCATTGTATGTATCCTCGGCATTGACGAGATCTTCTTCTATTATGATTTTATGATTTTCAATTCTGGACAATTCCAGAATATTATTGATCAGGTCCAGGAGCTGTTTGGAGGAAACATCAATATTTTTTAGGTATTCTTTCTGCATCTTAGGATCATCGGTTTCCAGAGCAAAATTTGTAAAGCCAAGAATCGCATTCATCGGGGTCCGGATGTCGTGCGACATATTAAATAGAAATTCAGATTTGGCTTTATTTGCAGCTTCAGCGCGTTCTACTGCAATTTCCAGTTGCTCCTGCTGCCTTTCAAGCTCTTCTTTTTGTCTTTCCAGCTCATCTTTCTGGCTTCTGATTTTTTCACCCATCTCAAGTTTCGCAGTGGTCTGCAGCAGACTGTAAACCACACGATTGATATGTGCGCTTAATTCCAAAAACTCTTTGCTGTCTTTCACCTCCACCTTTGTCTGGAGATTACCGTTTTCAATGGAACGAAGATTTTCATTTATATGTCTGATCTGGTCAATGACTGTTTTGTTCATGCTATTTGTAACAGCAAAAACCAGAACAAAAGAGATTAAAAGCATTCCCGCCAACAGCAGAAGTTCATTGATAAAAATGGTCTGGACAGAGTCGATGACAGGTGTCGTCCATACAATATAGTTGTCGCCAATCTTTTGAGACAGGCAGTGGGATAAGACGTGATCAGCTCTCGCATAGAATGAATGGTCTGACTCCAGATGTTTTTTTGGAAAGCCAATTTTAGCGATGTCTTCATCTACAGCAGAGTCAACTGTAGAACCAACCACTTTTTCTGTGTCTGGATTGATTGCATACAGGTCGTAGCCTACCCCGGTTCTGAGCAGAGAAAAAATGTAAGACAGCTCATTTTTCTCGGTAGCATGAAATACGTTGTCGGGAGCCATTCCAATTTGTACAATAAATTCGCCGTTTTCGCTCCAAAGGGCCGAATACTGAATTAGTTTACTCTCTGCGGTATTTGGCGTGATATCCTGTACAAGCTCCAGAGATTTATCGGTCAGCAGTGGTTTAAAAAAGCCGATTTGTTCACCGGAATCAAAAGAAAAACCGTAATATTCAGGATGCGTTCCGGCAACGATCACACCGTTGGAATCAAAGATATGAATTTCATCCACTTCCAGATTTTTTGCAATCTTTCTCAATTCGTCGAGGTCGTTTGTTGCCGCGGGGTTATGCTCAAAGATATAGGCCGCGGTTCGTGCGTCATTCAGGCACGTGGTCTCGTATTCTTTTAGGATACGTTCCAGCTCTCTGGAATTTTCCTCTAAAATCTGCTCAACTTGGCTGAATATTCGTAGAGCGTTCGAGCTGCTCGTCCGGCGTGCATTGAATATTTGTATTCCAGTTGATAAGAAAAGTATGATTACCACCATGAACAGAGTGATTTTTCTCATGTTTTTTACGATAATATTTTTTATGGTTAGCATAAAAGACACCTTCTTTCCTATGCATACGCTATGTTGCTGTCCACGGGGCTGCGCACTCCGAAGCAAGCCAATAAAGCTGAAATTTTGTTGTGCAAATTGCTGTAAATTTTCTGTTAAGTACTTTTCCTGTTATCAATTATATACTATACTACTGTTTTTGACAAGCAATTTGGGCTTGGAATGAATTCCGGAAGGTCCTTTAGAATTCGGGATAAATGTATCGCTTTTTTACTGCCTCTGGGTGGATATCCTGGTTTTGCTTGCGTCAAAAGTCGATTTATGTTTTAATCTATATATTGAAGAGGGGAATAAAAAAACGTGAACATTATTTGTTTTCGTATATATTAAGGAGTGTTCGATGAATCTGTTCAGCAAAATACCAAGAGAATTTTATAAACTTTTTGCAAGTAAATATGTCGATTACTACCAACGTTTTCTCGTGGCAATCTACGAAGAGTCCGGCAAATCTTACTCTCTGCTCGGCCTTACAGAGCGGGAGTGCTGTATGATTATGAATGAGCAGATTGCGGCGGAGACTTTAGATTGGAGTGAAGAGCAGTTTGACGAGGAGGGGGAGCTTCTGACCAGGAGCAATATGGCCTCCATCTGTCTGAGACATCTGGAAGACTGGGGCTGGCTTATGAGGGATTATGATGAAGTCCTGGACAGCTATGTAGTATCCTTTCCGGAGTACAGCCAGTTATTTGTAGAACTGTTCCGCCGCCTGTACAGCGAGGACAACACACGGGAGCGGGAGAGTGTACTGGCGGTTTACAGCTATTTATATACCTATAGTTCAGATAAGGAAAAAAATAATGAGATTTTAAAAAGCGCGCTTGGCGCTTCCCGTTCTCTGCTGCAGATGCTTTCCAATATGCAGGAGGGAATGAGAGGATATTTTGACGAGTTGTCCAGGCAGAGAAGCTTTCTTGGCATCCAGGAAGTGTTGGTAAAGGAAATGAATAATAACGAAAGTAAGAAATATGCAATTCTTACGACCACGGACAGCTTTTATCGCTATAAGGAAGCGGTCAAGGAATTGCTTGATCAGAATTTGAGTGAGAATGAAGGCAGCGATGAAGCAATGGCCATCCTCTGTCAGATTGAACGGGAATTTGATGCAATTGAGCGCAGATACAATAAGCTGATTGAGCAGAAAACCTTGTTTGCCAGCAGGGCAGCCGCAAGAATCCGCTATATTTTCATGGAGGGCGCGATGGAGGAAGACCCTGCGGCAGCATTGGTGAATGTTTTGAAGAAGAGTAAGAATCGTGAGAAAATCCTGCAGAAGCTTTCTGACAGGATGCAGTTGACAGAGCCCTTCCGGGTAATCACAGGGCAAAGTCTGTCACGGCGCAGGAATATGGAAAAATCAGAGTTTACTCCCGAGGCGGTGATTCCAACTGTCGGACAGGCGGAACTGGATGAATTTGTGCTGAAGCCTCTTTATACCAGACAGGAGATTACGGAGTTCTATAGAAAAAATGAACAGGATGGAACTTTTACGGTAACGGAAGATACGGTGCAATCTATGGAGGACTTGGAAAAATTATTTTTTGTGTGGCAGGATGCGGTGGAAATCGCGGACGATACCAGGAAGATTTCCCTGGGGCAGGACTTAGAGAATGATGAGGGTTTGCGCTTTTCAAAACTTATGATTCAGAAGTGAAAACAATTTTTTAGTAAGCAATATTTTATTATAGAAAGGAACCTGCTTATGATTGCATATATGGAAGAACTGTCTCTGACTGAGGCAGAAAAATTGAAAAAGACGATTTCCAGACTGTTCCGGCAGACTTGCATTTTACAGATGAGATACGACCCCGTGACATTGGCTCCCCGTGATAACCCCGATTATGAAACTTGTATCCGACACAAGGAATTTATCGAAAATTATCTTTCCGTGCTGGGGTGTGAATTGGAGCATGATCCCCAGGAGCATATTTTTCGCTTGAGAGGGGAAGGCGCAGAGACAGAAAGAATCGGTCAGACGGCAACCATGATCATCCTGCTTGTAAGGATGATCTACCGGGATAAGATTCTAGGGGAAGGGCTTCATGCGACGGTCACGAATCTGAAAGAAATCCGGGAATACGGAGCCAATACCGGACTTCTGGATCGGAAAATGACTGCTGCAGAATGGAAGGATGCACTCTATCTGATGAGCAGGCATCAGATGATTGAGCTTCCAGGCTCTGTTCAGGATGTGAGGGATGAAACACCGATTTACTTATACAGTACGATTCTTCTCTATATAAGCGCAGCGGATATGAATGAGCTGATAGAGGAGTATGCAAAGGAGATGACAGAAGATGAAGCAATCCAAGAAATTATTCCGGCGGATGCTGCTCAATAACTGGGGAGGCATCAGCCATAAAGTCATGGAATTTCATGAATATGTGAATCTGTTCAGCGGCAAGAGCGGCTCCGGAAAATCGACAGTGATGGACGCCATTCAGGTGATACTATACGGCAGCGTATCGGCTGCTTTTTTAAATAAGGCGGCAGATGACGCTAAAAACAGGAGAAGTGTACTCAGTTACTTACGCGGGGCGCAGAAGGATGGAACTGCGAACCGTGAAAATGTAGATTTCTGTTCCCAGATTGTGTTGGAAATTTTTGATACGGGAAGTAAAATCACCACCTGCATCGGCGCTGTCTTTGAGGTGGGGAAACAGGATACGGAATTAAAGAAGTACCATTTTTTCAGCCATTCTGGTCCCATACCTGAGGATGGATATCTGGCAGAAAGGAGGATTCCTTACACCACGTCACAATTGAGAACATTGATTGAGACACGCAGCCGATCGGAGGATAACAGAGGACGGGTGGAGGTGAACCGGATCTATCCGTCCAGGGAGGCATATCTGAATATGTTATATGATTCTATTTTGGGATATATTGATCCGGGACGTCTGATGACGATGGAAAAAAGTGCCATTGCACTTCGGATGGCAGACGGGACCGGACAGTTTATTAAGGATTATATGTTCCCAAAGAGCAAGGAGGATACGGTTTCTGCACTCAGCGCCCAGTTGGGGGCTTATCGTGAGATTAAGGAAAAGATAGATGACCTGGAGCGCCGGATAGAGATGTTGGATGAGGTGTCCAAAGTAAATCAGGAGTTGGTTCGGACCAGGGCGGACAAGGTGCGGACAGAGGCTGTCTTACGGATTGTGGATATGGAGAGCTGTAAAATCCGTCTGGAGGCAAAGAAATCGGATTTCGAGCACATTTCGGCTAAAATCTCCGAATTGGAGGAGAAGTATAAGATTCTGGATACAGAGAAAAAAGAGAAGACAGAGGAATTGATTGAAGTAAAGGCCGAGCTGCATTCCGGTGATTATGGCGTAAAAAAGAAGGAAATGGAAGAACTGTCTGCCACCATTCGCCTTCTCCAGGGAAATTCCAGGCAGTGGCGGGAAATCCTGAATGGTTTGAAAGAATGGGAGATGGATGAGGATATCAGTGGTTACATCAGTAATCCTACACTGCAATGCCTGGAGGAGATTGTGGAAGGAGACGTATCAGAGACCGCCTTAGACAAGCTGCGGGCTGGGATTCAAAACGCACTGGAGATGATACAAGAAGAACTGGCAGATTTGAATGAAAGTATCCGCAGCACAGCAAAGGAATTGAACGAGAAAAAGGAGATGGCGGAGGATTTAAAAAATGATAGAAAGCCTTACCGGAAAGCATTAAAAAGTGCCAGGGCGCAGCTGCAAAGTGAACTCTCCAGCCAATATGGACGTACAATTCATGTGGAAATATTTGGTGATTTGTTTGATATTACGGATGAGAAATGGAAAAATGCTATTGAGGGCAGGTTAGGGCGTATCAAACACAGCCTTGTGACGGAACCTCAGTATGCATTGGATGCCGCAAAGACTTTCCGAAGAATGAAACGAAAAGAATATGAAGAGGTCGATTTCATCAATACGGCGGCAGTCAAGAGAGATGCACCGAGGGCGGAGGCCGGAACTTTATATGACGCGGTGAGAGCAGATGAGCCTTATGTGGATTTGTGCCTGAAGCGATATCTGGGAAGAATCCGTCAATGCGAAACCGTGGAGGAATTACATTCGGTACGGGATGGGGTGACGCCAGACTGTTTTTCCTACAGTAATTATATTTTCCGTCATTTGCGGGAGGACGATTATCTACGTTATGCATGTATCGGGACCAAGGTATCCAAGGCAAGGCTCAAGGAATTAGAAGAGGAAATCTATGATTTGGAACAGAGTCAGATTGCGGATTCTCAGATGCGGGATACTTTGAACCGTGCAGGACGATTTGAACAGTTAAATCAGAATACAGAGCAGCTTATGCGCCTTTCACAAGCCTCGAAGGAATTGGAGATTTATCTGGAGAAGCAGGACCAGATATCCAGAGAACTTCAAAAGTTAGAGGACGGGACCTTGACTTCGCAGTTAAAGGAGCGAAGGGAAAAGCTTGAGCAGGAGATTGACAAGCTTGCCCGGACACAAGAGCAGGTGAACCAGGAACGAATCAGACGTGAGGGGGATTGCCGCGCTGCGGGAAAGGAGCTGCGAGATTTTCAAGAAAAGCTTTCTATCCTGCAGGAAGGATTTTGCCCGGATGAGGTTTTGCTTGAAGAAGTCAAGGAGAATTTGGGTGTGCACACAGAAGCTGCTTACCGAAGAAAACAGCATGAATTAGTCCTTCATCTTACAGAGCAGGAAAGCCAGAAGGAGGAACAGAGGATTCTGGCGCGTAACCGGTTCAACAGAGAATATCCGGCCTATGGATTTTCAGGGGTGGAGCACGAGAATGATGAATATGATAAACTGTTGGAAAATCTGAAGCAGGACCATGAGCCGAAGTATAAAGAAGAATTTGAGAAACAGTACCGTATGGTTTATCGGTCCCTTCGGGAAAATGTGATTGCCACGATTCATAGCGATATTAAGGCGGCGTACCGGCATAAACGGGAAATTAACCGCATGCTGTCTCAAATTCGTTTTTCGGACAGCACCTACCAGATTGATATTCTTCCGGCCCAGAATGAGAACGGGCAGTTTTATGAAATGCTGATGGCGTCGGAGCTTGACAGCAAAGTTTTGAATCATGACGGATTTGAAGGGCAGCTTAGCCTTGGAGAAGATTCATTTTTTGAAAAATATGAAGCCCAGATTCAGAGACTTACGGAGAAATTCATGCCGCTGAAGAGTACGGACGGTGAAAAGCAGTCTCTCCACAGGCAGGAAATGGAACAGTATGCCGACTACCGCAATTATCTGACTTTCAGTATGTATGAGCGGGTCGAGGATGCCGAGGGGAATGTGAAGAAAAATGCGGTGGATGAAATGGCAGGGAGAGATTCCGGCGGAGAAGGGCAGAATCCCAAGTATGTGGCGCTTTTGGCTGGGTTTGCCATGCTTTATATGCAGCAGAGCAACCGGGACTCCAAAATACGTCTCGTGCTTTTGGATGAAGCATTTTCCAAGATGGATAAAGAGCGCAGCGAGGTATGCCTGCGCTATGCAAGAGAGTTGGAACTGCAGTTGATTGTCTGTGTGCCGGATGAACGCCTGCAGTCGTTGATTCGCAATGTAGACAGTGTGTATGGGTTCCGCAGGCATCAGAATCAGATTTCTATGATGCATATTGATAAAGGGGATTATCTGGAGATGATGGAAGGACATAAATCAGACAGTGCTTGACAATTTATGGAACGCCCTCTGTGGTACTATTCCCAGCAGGCGCCTGCATCTCCTTACGATATTCCCCAGGCGTCACCCCATATTTTTTACGAAAAAGTTTATAAAAATGAGTCCGGTTTGTAAGTCCGAGCTGCGCTTCAATGGCAGAGATGGAAAGCTTCGTTTCTGCCAGAAGATGCGCGGCTTTTTTCATGGTAAATGTCAATCCATAATCGTAGAGGCACATGCCCGTATATTTGTTGACAATAGTATTCATATAATTACCGCTGTAGCACAGGGCCTTTTCCAGGTCTGAGCGGGACATGCGGCCGTCGGTGTCTTCCATAAGGTGTCCGATGCGTGAGAACAAAAGCAGGTCGGAACTGGAATTGAGCTTCACACTGCTGATGTGATAAAATTCCCTGGTATCCAGATAATAGAATAACTGGCAGATCAAACCTTTCAGTAAAAATGTGGAGCCAAATGTGGGAAACATCATGGTGTGGATCAGACGGTCCGCAAACCGATGCAGAACGGAGATATTTTTCCGATTTTGGTAAACCGGAAGAAAGTCCAGATAATTTTTTCCTTTTTCTAATTCAATATTGTCAGCCATAAACTGAAGGATGGAATTTTCCAGGGCTGTTTCCTCCTGGTAATAAGCCATCCGATGTGATTCCAGCAATTCTTTGATGAAATTTACAGACAGGCCGATGAAAAGAAGCCTGGCCTTTCCAATATATTTTTCCACATGAAATACATTCTGATTGATCAGGCAGCAGGTGCCTGCGGGATAGAGGTAGTCTTTGTTTTCCAGCCTTTGTGTAATGCTGCCCTCTAAAACGAGCACCAGTTCAAAAAAGGCATGCTGGTGCAGAGAGCGGGAATTGAATGTATGAAAATCCGACACAATATAGGAAGAATAGAAATAATCCTTGTCCGGCGATACAGACAGCACGTTGTAATAATCCTCATCGGAAAGCCCGCTGCAGTATGTCAGGGTAAATTGTATCGGTGCAGACATATCATAATAGGAATTGATGGAACTGTTTGTATCATGGATTTCTAAAATATTGCTTTCCTTCCCGGAGCGTATGATTTTGCCTTTCATGGGTTCTCCTTTTATCTATGCGTGAGAAACGGTAATAAAATTTTCTGATAGTTCTTAAATGTTGGTTTATCCATCCACGGATATGACACCAAAAATACTGTCATATCAATGTCGGTGACATTGCTGGTTTTGTTAAAATTTGCTAAAATTTAACCATTCCAAGATAAAGTATATACATTATCGCTAAAAAAGTAAAGGAGAAAAAATGTTATTATGAATGAAAAAAAGTATTTAAAATGGTATCATAAGGTGGCCTATGGCTCCGGCGATTTGGCTTCAAACTGCGGATATGCGCTGATTTCCAGCTTTGTTATGCTCTATCTTACGAACGCGGTGGGACTCAACAGTGCAGTCATCGGAACATTGATGATGGTGTCAAAATTGTTGGACGGTGTGTCAGATATTTTCTTTGGGGGACTGATGGACCGGACAAAAAGCAAGATGGGGCAGGCCAGACCGTGGATGCTTTATGGACAGATTGGGGTGTCTGCATGTCTGTTCCTGGTATTCAGCATTCCCAGCATGAGTCAGAACATGCAGTATGCATATTTCTTCGTATTTTACACGGCGTTCAATGCGGTTTTCTATACCGCAAACAGTATTGCCTATGCCGCTTTGGCAGCAAAAATTACGAAAAACGGACAGGAAAGAGTACAGCTTGGCTCCATCCGGTTTATTTTTGCAACCTTTACCACACTGATTATTTCTTATAACGCCATGGGATTGGTGGAAACATTCGGCGGCGGTGCAAAAGGCTGGCGTACGGTGGCTCTCATTTTCGCACTGGTTGCACTTGCAGTCAATACATTCTGCGTACTGATGGTCAAGGAAGTGCCGGACGAGGATATGACAAGCGGTGCGGCACAAAAGGCAGACGATACAGCGAAACTTGACGGAACAGAGAAAACGGATGAAAACGGGAAAACTGCTTCGGGAAGTGCTGCCGGAACAAAGGTCAGCTTTGGAACTTCATTAAAGCTTTTGCTGAAAAATCCGTATTACATTATCATTCTCTGTCTCTATCTGGTAAACTATATTTATAGCGGAATCACTCAGGGCTCAGCAATCTACTTTATGACTTATTATATGGGAGACCCGGCGCTTTTGGGAACATTCTCGTTATTCCAGCTGGTTCCGGTTATGATTATTCTGACCCTGACCCCAATGCTTGTGAAAAAATTCGGAAGCATGTGGAAAATGAATTTATATGCCCGCGTGATTACGCTTTTAATGGGTGTGGTATTCCTGGTAGGCGCCCTCAATAGAAATCTTCCGGTCATGTTGTTTGCCACCTTCGTGAGAAATATGGCAGGCGGCCCATTGACAGGAACTTTGAACGCTCTGGTTGCAGAGACCAGCGATTACACTTGGAGAACGCAGGGTGTCCGCATTGACGGCGTCATGTTTAGCTGTTCTTCGATTGGTGTGAAGCTTGGCGGCGGTATCGGAAGTGCGGTTGTAGGATGGCTTCTGGCACTGGGCGGATTCAATGGAACCGCAGAGGTGCAGACCGCAGGGGCAATCAACATGATTTTCTTCATGTATGTTGTACTTCCGCTGGCAATGGGTGTTCTGATGGCAATTCTGGTTTATCTGCTGAAAGTAGAAAAAGCAAATAAAGAATGGGATGAGAAGCATTTGAAAGGAGAAAATGCATGATCAGAGAAAATTTTAACAAAGGCTGGCAGGTCGTAAAAGGCGGAAGCAGCGCGGCAACAGCAGCTTTTATGGGAACGGATGAGATACATATGGTGCACCTTCCTCATGACGCGATGATTCATGAGGAGCGCACGCCGGATGTTGAGAGCGGCGCTCAGACGGGGTTTTATCCGGGAGGCGAATATATTTACCAGAAATCTTTGACAGTGCCAAAGGAATGGAGGGAGAAACGGGTTTCTCTGGAATTTGAGGGTATCTATCAGACGGCTATGGTCTATATCAACGGGGCGCTGGCGGCAACCAATCTGTATGGGTATTCCGGGTTTTATGTGGAACTGAATCCATGGCTTCGCTTTGGGGAAGAAAATAAAATTAAAGTAATTGCAAATAACAGCCTGGTTCCCAACAGCCGTTGGTATACCGGGAGTGGGATTTACCGTAATGTAAAATTACTCTGTGGGGACAGGATTCATGTCCCCGCAGATGGGGTACGGATTACTACGTTGGCTGCGGAGATGGATTCTGCAACGGTAGAAGTAGCGGTACAGCTTCATAGCATCAGTAGAGTCAAAGAAAATGTAGATGTGAACATTTTTATAGAGAAGGACGGAAAAACCGTTGCACAGGACAAGCAGATGGTAGTCATGTATCCGGAAACCCGCGAAAGTTCCAGACATACATTTTGTATCGAAAAACCAGAACTTTGGGATTGTGATACCCCTAGTCTTTATCAATGCAGGGTGGAGATTGAAAGCAATGGGGAAGTGTTGGATAAGACAAAAGAAAGCTTTGGAATCCGTACCATCCTTCTGGATGCAGTACACGGCCTGCGGCTGAACGGAAAAGAAGTGAAGCTGCGTGGAGCCTGTATCCATGATGACAACGGGATTCTGGGCGCTGTCACTCTGGAATGTGCCCAGGACCGCCGCTGCAGGCAGTTAAAGGAGGCAGGGTTCAACAGTATCCGAAGCTCTCATCATCCGCTGAGCAAGTCCATGCTAGAGGCCTGTGACCGCTATGGAATCCTGGTGATGGATGAAATCAGTGATATGTGGACAGTCCATAAAAACCCTCATGATTTTGCGACGCATTTCACAGAATGTTGGAAACAGGTGGCAGAACGGATGGTAGCAAAGGATTATAATCATCCCTGTGTAGTTCTGTATTCGATAGGAAATGAAATCTCAGAGGCAGGGTCAGATGCGGGTGCGGCTATCGGAAGAAAAATGTGCAATAAGCTGCATGAATTAGATGCCACCCGATTTACTACGATGGGGCAAAATGGATTGATGAGTGCAGGTATGCGCCTTCGGACCATCATGCAGGATGTGATGGAAAAGTTCGGTCCGCTGCAGCAGGATAGCCAGGACAGCAAAGACGGTGTCAGCGGGATGAACAGCTTTATGAGCCTGATGGCGGGAGTGCGCGGAGAGTATTTTGCTGCCCATCCGCTCCTGACAGAAGCTTTGGAAGGATGTTCTGCGGCCTGCGATATTATTGGGCTCAACTATCTTACCGCACGGCATATTGCGGAGAAAGAGCTGCATCCCAACAAGACGGTGCTTGGTACAGAGACCTACCCGGCAGACATTGTAAGGCTCTGGGGGATTGTCAAGCGTTATCCTCATGTACTGGGTGATTTTACATGGGCCGGTTATGATTACCTAGGAGAAGCAGGCTGTGGTATTTTCCATTATGACGGAAATGCCAACTTTACCAGTGTGTTCCCGGAGCGCACGGCCTATATCGGAGATTTGGATCTGGTCGGCTACCGGCGTCCCATCAGCTATCTGCGGGAAATTGTGTATGGCCTCCGAAAAGAGCCTTATCTGGCAGTGGAACGGCTGAACCGTTATGGAATGGCTTGCTCTAAAACAGCCTGGATGCATAAAGATAACATCGCAAGCTGGACCTGGCCCGGATATGAAGGAAAACCTGCGCTTGTGGATATCTATGCGGATGCACAGGAAGTCGAACTTTTCTTAAACGGGCGCTCCCTTGGAAGGAAGCCTGCGGGAGAAGAGCATGATTTTACTGCTGCTTACGAACTGACTTACGAGCCGGGGGAACTGACGGCAGTCAGCTATGAGGATGGAAAGGAAAGCGGAAGATATTCTCTTGCGACCGCAGGGGAGGAGATACAGCTTTGTGTGGAGATGGATAAGACTGAGCTGTGTGCGGATGGAGAGGACTTGTCTTTTATCACGATAAAACTGGTGGATGAGAAAGGAAGAGAGAATCTGTTTGCATCCAAAGAAATTACGGTTTCCGTAGAAGGGGCAGGGGATCTGGCAGGCTTCGGAAGCGCCGATCCGCAGTCTCTTCGCAGCTATGATGATAACAAATGGGAGACTTATGACGGATATGTGATGGCAGTGGTACGAGCAGGAGAAGAGGAAGGTGTGATTCGGGTGAACATTGCGGCCGAGGGCTGTGAGGAGCAGTGTTTGGAGATTCCGGTGCGTGCAGTGAGATGAGTGAGCAGGGCTGATATGGATTGACATATCAGCCCTGTTTAAAGATTTGCATAAATCCGTTGTTTTTGCGTATATGCCATGTTAAAATAGAATCATAATATAAGGCATTGTATTCCAGAAGGTCTGCTTTTCACAGGGAATTAAGAGCATTTGGGATGAAAGACCGGTAAGACGGAGAAGCTAAAAATAGAAATTCTAAGAGTCTTATTTTGGGGAGGTGGTGATGGTGAAAGAATTCCATGTGACAGGAACCTGTAATCCAAAGCGGCATTATATGGTAGATATCAGTGAGCGAATAGAGAAAATTACGACAGACTATATTGAAAAGGGAAAATATTTTACCATTAACAGGGCAAGGCAATACGGGAAAACTACGTTGCTGTTTTTGCTCAGAAAGCATCTGCAGGAAAGATATCTTGTCGTATCTGTCAGCTTTGAAGCGGCAGATGAGCTGTTCGTATCCTCCTATACGTTAGCTGTTGGACTGCAGCGTAGTATTGGCCGCCAACTCCGTATGCAGAAGGTATCAAAAGATATCCTGGAAAAATGGGAAGAACCGATTTCTAAAGAATTTGCTTTCGATGATTTTGGAGAGCGTATTTCAGATTTGTGTTTACGGTGTGCGAAGAAGATTATATTCATGGTTGATGAAGTTGACAAAAATTCAGACAATCAGGTATTTTTAGGATTGTTGGGACTATTGCGGACAAAATATCTTGCTCAGGCAGAAGATATGGATATGACGTTTCAAACAGTGATACTTGCCAGTGTTTACGATATTAAAAATCTGAAATTAAAGCTTCGGCCGGACGAAGAGGCCAAATATAACAGCCCGTGGAATATTGCAGAAGATTTCAATATAGATTTGAGTTTTTCGGCAAAGGATATTGCAGAAATGTTAAAGGAATACGAATCTGATAATGCTGTTGGAATGGACATACCAGCAGTCAGCCAATGGATTTATGACTATACGGATGGCTATCCTTATATGGTATCCCGAATCTGTAAGCTGATTGATGAGAGGGTTGCCCAAACAACGGATTTCCCGGAAAAAAAGGATGCATGGACGAGAGAAGGCAGGCTCGAAGCAGTCAGATTGTTTTTGACAGAATCCAATACTTTATTTGACGATATGGTGAAAAAGCTATATGATTATCCGGAAATAAAGAGGATGCTGAAAGATATTTTATTCAGAGGAGTCAGATATTCCTTTGAAATTGACAACCCAAGTATAAATGTGGGTGTCATGTTTGGATTTGTTAAAGAAAAAGAGAATGCGGTGGCAATAGCGAATCGGCTTTTTGAGACAAAACTGTATAATCTTTTTCTTTCAGAGGAAGAGACGGATGGGAAAAAAGGATATGATTCTGTGGTTGTCTGCAATCAATTTGTTGTTCATGGAAGGCTGCAAATGCCGCTTGTAATGGAGAAATTTTATGAGTATTTTGAGGAAATATTTAAAAATTGTGATGAAAAATTTTTAGAAGAGGAAGGAAGACGTATCTTTTTGATGTATTTGCGGCCAATCATAAATGGTTCAGGAAACTATTATATTGAAGCGCAGACGCGGGACCGCTCAAGAACGGATGTGATTGTGGATTATAAATCTCAACGGTTTATTATCGAAATGAAACTGTGGAGAGGAAATGCCTATCATAAACGCGGAGAAAAGCAGCTTTTTGAGTATCTCGATTTTTACAAAGAGGATACGGGATATCTTTTGAGTTTTGATTTTAACAAAAACAAACGTACCGGGATTAGGGAAATTC
>CANOBT010000092.1 GCA_947564305.1 uncultured Lachnospiraceae bacterium
GAACCCGCCTCTCCAGCTTGGGAAGCTAGCATTCTACCAATGAACTATATCTGCACGTATCTATTATAGTACCCTCCGGGAGAAAATGCAAGTGAAAGTATTAAAAAAATCAAAAATTTGTAAAAATTTTCTCCCGCCCTTATGGCGGGAGAGTCCAAAACACATTCAAAAGTTATTTTTTCCTCAAAGCCTTCACGCTTCCAAAGACCTTTTCTTCGTAATCGTTACCTTTTCGTCATAACAGGTAAAGATCTGATCGACCTTCTCCTTATCTACCTTTGGAGTTACCAGACTCACGACCGGCACCACGATCAGCCCGGCAATCATTGCAACCGCTCCTGCATTGATTGGAGAAGCAATATATCCAATGAACATATTCGATACCGTAATCCCTACACCCGATGCGAAACTGGCCCACACTGCCGCTCTCGTCACGCCTTTCCAATACAGTCCGTAGAGGAACGGCGCCAAAAATGCACCTGCCAGCGCTCCCCAGGAGATTCCCATAAGCTGTGCAATAAATGTCGGTGGATTTAACGCAATCACAACAGACACTACAATAAAGAACACGATCAAAATCTGCATAGTCACAACCTGCTTTTTCTCATCCATATTCTTCAACACACGATCTTTCAACAAGTCCAATGTCATGGTTGAACTTGATGTCAAAACCAAGGAAGACAATGTGGACATCGATGCAGACAGCACCAGTACCACAACAACTCCAATCAGAATATCTGGCAGCGTGGACAGCATATACGGAATAATACTATCAAAAATCACAGCGCCCGTCTCTTCATTATAAATAGACGGATTGTCAAATAATCTTCCAAAACCACCCAGAAAATAGCATCCGCCAGACACAACAACTGCAAACAGTGTTGAAATAACGGTTCCGGTGTTAATTGACTTTTCATCCTTGATTGCATAAAACTTTCCAATCATCTGCGGCAGCCCCCAAGTACCGAGAGATGTCAGGATCACAACGCCCAGCAGATTCAATGGGTCCGGTCCGAAAAAGGATGTAAATGCACCAGGCTGTCCCTGTGTGACCGGTACATCACTTGGAATCTGAGCCATTGTCTGCAGTGCATTTAAAAATCCACCCTGTCCGCTTAAAACAGCACCAATCACTGCCACAATTCCAATCAGCATAATAATGCCCTGAATAAAGTCATTAATCGCAGTGGCCATGTAGCCTCCCAAAATAACATAGATTGCTGTAAATACAGCCATCACAACCACACAGACAGTATATGGAATATTAAATGCCATCCCAAACAAGCGTGATAATCCATTGTACACGGAAGCCGTATAGGGAATCAAAAAGATAAATACAATCACAGAAGCCGTAACTTTCAATGCATCACTTCCAAACCGCTCCCCAAAGAAATCCGGCATAGTCTTGGAATTCAAATGCTGCGTCATGACCTTTGTCCTTCTTCCTAGCACTACCCACGCAAGAAGACTTCCTATGATGGCATTTCCCAATCCAATCCAGGTAGATGCGATTCCATATTTCCACCCAAACTGTCCGGCATATCCGACAAACACTACCGCTGAAAAGTAAGAGGTTCCATATGCAAATGCCGTCAACCACGGCCCTACGGAACGTCCCCCCAGAACAAATCCATCCACACTGGAAGCATGTCTGCGGGAATACATCCCCACGGATACCATCACCGCAAAGAATACAAATAACAAAATCAACTTCACTATCATGTTCCTCATCCTCATTTCTCTTTAGAATCCTCGGAAAAATTTTGCACTTGCCTGGATTGTACAAAATTTTCCGAGGGTACGTTCGTGCCAGCCTGCTTTTACACGCTAATTCACTTTAAAGTGTTGAACTTTAAAGTGTTAAAGCACTATGTCATAGTTTAACACGGAGTTTCCCCCGTGTCAACCAAAATACACTGTTTTTACGCAGTTATTCTATTTATTTTACTTATTCAATCTGTTCCATTGTATGGAACCGGATAGAGGCCAACGCCCCCATAAACAAAGTAATAATTATACTATAAAGAAGGATTATAGGAAAAACCAAATCCAAATTTATTAAAAGCCCTACTATAACAGCCACTGCAATGCCAATACCAATAATAAACATCTGTATGAACACCCGTACCAAATCCTGTACAGTTTTGCCAAGCAGATCCCCCATCAAACATTGAACAAGAACTTTGGTATACATTCTATTTGCCAATAGCACCATATAAATCAATACCGCCTGTATGAGCAGAAGCGGAGAAATCTTCCACATGATTCCGATTGGAATACAGAATAAAAGCCCATCCGTAAAAGCCTTCACATGCTCCATCAAAGTCGCATACCAAAGTTTGCGTATCGGCGTATCCGGTATCAAAAATAAATATGGGCTTTTCAATTCCGCCTCCCATTTTCCCGTAACCCCGGAAAGCACCAGAGTCATATAAGCAATAATCCCCAAAAGGACTATTTGTGGAACCCCAGTCTCTACTGCCTGTTCCCGAAGTATGAACGCCATAATCAACGACACTGTCAGATTGATGAGCGTCACTTTCGAAAAAATAAAATACCGCTCTTTTTTATATTCCAAGAGCTGTCGGTAGAAAACCGCCTTGGCGCCGCTGGCTTGATAATCCCCTGATATCTTGCGGAACTTCTTTTTCTTTTCCCCAATACCAGTGACCATCTCCCCGCTGTTTTTCCTCCTGCGCATCTCAGCATAATCATCTGCAAACTTTGCCGCATCCTCAAAATACCCGCCCTCACATTTCATTTTCCATGCCACAAAAAACATGGCTAATACGGACAATACATATAATACAGAACAAATCACATTCAACTGCGTGGGACCCAGAAAGATAAGCCGATATGCCGCAATGTTCCATCCCACGACCGGAACCATCTGCAGCCCCGGCCAGTCGAAGAACGCCGAGGTTGTTTCCAGCGTAAACCCTTCCCGGTAAAAATACCAGACAAAAAATAAAACTATTACACCAAGAAACACTTTGATTGCATTACCCAATCCTTTTAACGCTCTTTCTGAAAGGCTCTCATTTGTATACAAAAATACCATGAGACTCCCCTCCAACAGAAGTTCCAGTACACTTCCTACTACAAAAAACAAAAGCATCCGCCAGGGTTCCACCCCAAAAACGGTCAAGCCCGCCAATACGAACAAGAGATTTACCACAACAGACAGCAAATAATTCATCCATGCACTATACACCAGAATCAACTTCGGTCCTATGGGCGCCGGAAATACGAAATGTGTATGACCTGGACGGAATATCACGCCTTTCCTGGAGGAATAGCCGATAAAATTTGTCAAAAACACATAGATGGTCCATATCGAAATCAATACAATCAATCCCTGAACAGAGTCAAACCGCAGATCCGTCACCAGTCTTCCCATCACCAAAGCGATATACACCATATACGCAGCTAAAAATATCATCAATATCAGAGTCACTGGTTTTTTCACTGCACGCTTGATATTATTTACAAAGGACCTCCAGGTAAGATATACTAATGCCTTCATGATTCCCCACCGCCTGTCATCTCGAAGAACAAATCATCCAGGTCCTTCTCTCCTACATCTGCCTTCCGATAAGAACCAATAATGTGACTTTTATCCATCACAAACATCACATCCCACAGCTCTTCTACCATCTCCAACATGTGAGTGCTGATCAATACGGTGACTCCTTGCTCCCGCAATTCCAACACGACTTTTTTCAGCTCTTTAATGGCCTGCGGGTCCAATCCCACCATTGGTTCATCTAAAAGCATGACACGCGGCTTGATGGCAAGTGCGCAGCAGATGCTGACCTTCTGCATCATCCCTTTGGAAAGCTCATTTCCTAGTTTTTCCTGTTTGTCCCCCAGCTCAAAGCGTTCCAGCAGCGCGTTGACTTCTTCATCTGTGATGGTACTGCTATATGCTTTTTTAATATACTCGATGTGCTCCCGTACAGTCAATGCATCAAACATGGCCGGAATCTCCGGTACATAGCCAAATATCTTTTTCGCTTCCAGTGTCCGGGAGGAAATCCCCTGAATTCCAATCCTGCCCTGATACCGTAGAAGTCCTGCAATACTCTTAATAATGGTAGACTTTCCCGCACCATTTGGACCAAGCAGAATTCCTACCTGCCCGTCTGGCACAAAAAAACTAACTCTGTCAACGGCCAGATGTTTTCCATAAGATTTACTTAATTCCTGAATCTCCAACATGACTTCTGACATTCCTTTCTGCAGTTCTTTATAAAATCTCTTCTGTGTCTCCCTCATCGCATGGGCTGATTTCCTGTACCATTGCATAATACTGCATCAGCGCCTGTGTTCCCAAGTTCCCCATTCCTTCTGCTTCCAATTCCTCACAATTGGCAAGCACCTGACTTAATACTCCCAAATCCAGACCGCTCATATTGGATTCAATCAATGCCAGTTTCATATCCTTGATAAAATGCTTCATAAAAAATCCAGGAGAATAATCTTCTTTTATAATTTTAGGCCCAAGGCTGTCAAGCTGTTTGCTGCCTGCTGCCCCGGATGACACAGAGCGCAGCACCGTATCCAGATTCAACCCCTTTTCCTTCGCATAGGTCAGGGCTTCGCACACACCAGAGAGAGCGCCTGCAATCATAATCTGATTTGCCAATTTACAATGCTGCCCGCTGCCTGCCTTTCCCTGATAGTTGATATTGGTCCCCATGGCCTGGAACAAGGGCATACAAGCCCGGAAGTCCTCTTCATCTCCTCCGACCAGGATGGAGAGAGTTCCTGCCTGCGCCCCTGTGTCGCCCCCGGTCACTGGCGCATCCAACACATGGAAATCTTTTTCCTTTCCAGCCTCATAAATCTTCTGCGAAATCTGTGGACTTGTGGTGGTCATATCAATCAGATAAGCACCTGCCCTGGCACTATCCAGAATATTCCCTGCATCAAAATAGACTTCTTCCACGTCCTGTGGAAATCCCACAATCGTAATCACCGCATCCCGTCCCTCTACACACTTGGCAATACTTTCGTGGAAAATAGCCCCTTCCGAAATCACATCCTCCACCTTTGCCTTTGTCCTTGCATAGATATGCAGGTCAAACCCGGCTTTCATCAAATTACGTACCATAGACTTTCCCATGATTCCTACACCGATAAATCCAATACTCTGTATCTGTCCCAATCTTCTATCCTCCGTTTTTTAGAGTCATATTTTTTACATGTTCTCTCCCAATCGTATTGCGGAATTTCTTTCATGTATACAATTACACTATTTTCAATCCGTTTCTTACTCTGCCTTCTCAACCACTTCACCCTGTTTTTTATAGATGCTTCCACCAGGTACAAAACCTCTGACAGAAGACAGTGGATAAATATTCGTATGAGCACCAACAACGGTTCCTGGGTTCAGAACACTACCGCAGCCGACCTCCACCTCATCTCCCAGCATAGCTCCGAATTTCTTCATGCCAGTCTCAATATTTCCTTCCGGACTCTTTACCACAACCAATTTTTTATCTGATTTTACGTTGGAAGTAATGGAACCGGCACCCATGTGGGACTTGTAACCTAAGATAGAGTCCCCTACATAGTTATAATGCGGAACCTGAACTTTGTTGAACAATATCACATTTTTTAACTCTGTGGAATTGCCCACTACAGCTCCTTCCCCAACAATCGCATTTCCTCTGATAAATGCACAGTGACGTACTTCTGCATCTTTCCCGATAATCACCGGACCATTGATAAATGCAGTGGGCGCAACCTTAGCAGTCTTAGCAACCCATACATTCTCCCCCCGCTTCTCATAGTCCTCCTCCGAAAGCGCAGCGCCAAGTTCCAGAATAAATGCATGGATCTTCGGGAGCACCTCCCAGGGATATGTAATCCCGTCAAACAGCGGTTTTGCAATTGTTTCATCCAATGTATAAAGTTCCTGTACAGTCATCGCTTTCATATTGATACCTCCCTATATTTTGTCGCTGCTTGCAGCGCAAGTGACTGCCTGCCTATAATGAGTCACCTTGTTTTGTAATAGCCTGCCGCCTTATCGTAACAGGCTTGAAGCTGAAACTGATTTCGTAGATTTTTGACCCCATCCGTATGTCTGACAATGAAATGGTTAAGCTTCTGCATATATTCCTCCGGTGTAATATCTCCATCAGCCACATACGCCAGCCCTTTTTCCCAACTTGCCGTCAGCTCCGGATTGAGCAAGGACTTTATTGAGTGGTCTACCACCTCATAAACCATTTCTCCCTGCAGGGTAGGTGTGATAATCTGTGTTTTTTTATTCAGTGCCAAATATTTAATATTCATTAATTTTTTCAAAATCTCGGCACGGGTAGCACTTGTGCCAATCCCGCTTCCCTTAATCTGAGCACGCAGCTCTTCATCCTCGATGAGCTGCCCTGCATTTTCCATTGCCAGAATCATGGAACCAGAATTATAACGTTTAGGCGGAGAAGTTTCCCCTTCCTTGATTTCCAAAGACTTTACTGGAAGCACAGCTCCTTTTCTCAATCCCTGGACTGCCTGAAACAATGCGGTATCTATATTTTGAGCATCCTGTGCACTGTCCTTATCAGCCTTTTTTGTCTGAGGAACTCCGGCCACTTTTAGATACCCTTCTTCTGCTAATACCTTAAAACTGGAAAAGAAGCTCTCTTCCTTTATTTTTGTCACAATCGATACTTTTTGATACACGGCAGGCGGATAAAAAATACTCAAAAAACGCCGCACAATGCAGTTGTAAATGTCCTGTGACATGGCAGACACCGATTTGAGTGCAGGAAGTCCCTGTCCTGTTGGAATAATGGCATAGTGGTCTGTAATCTGTTTGTCATTCACATACCGCGTCTTGGAAAGACCTTTGTGACTTCCAAAGCCCAGAATATCCTGCAAATATGGAGCTGCCATAGGATATTTCGACAGTCCATTTAAGTTTCGATTGATTTCCTTTGCCGCCGCAGTTGACAGTACACGAGCGTCTGTACGCGGATACGTCACCAATTTTTTCTCATACAGTTCCTGTACGATTCGAAGTGTCTCATCCGGACTGATTTTAAATCGTTTGGAACAGTCATTCTGCAGCTCCGCCAAATTATAAAGCAAAGGTGCATTCTTCTTTTCCTTTTTCTTCTCTATGGAAACCACCTGGCAGGACAACGGCTGCGTGGCATGCTCATCCCTTTTTAAATATGTAATCAGCTCTTCCGCCTTCTTGCGTTCCTTGAACCCGTTTTCTTTATACAAATCAAAGGAGCCGAACCATCGGGAGCCCTGCACTGCTTTCCACTCTCCCTCAAAGGTCTGCCCATTGACTTCTATCGTACTGAGCACCCGATAAAACGGAGTTTTTACAAAGTCCCTTATTTCCCGCTCTCTGCGTACCACCATTCCAAGGACACAAGTCATGACACGGCCCACGGATATGGCGTCTGATTTTTCTTTATGCAGATATCTCGAAATACTATCGCCGTATTTTAATGTCAGAAGACGTGAGAAATTAATTCCCATCAGATAATCTTCCTTAGCCCGAAGATACGCTGAAGCACTCAGATTATCATATTCGGACAAATCCTTTGCTTCCCGTATGCCCCGCAGAATCTCCTCCTCTGTCTGGGAATCAATCCACACTCTCCTTCGTTCCTTTCCTGTTACATGTGCCTCCTGCTCCACAAGGCGGTAGATATATTCCCCCTCGCGTCCGGAGTCCGTACAGACATAGATCCGATCAACATCTGTCCGATTCAGAATACCACTGACAATACGGAACTGTTTTTCCACAGCCGGAATGATTTCATACTTGAACTCCTCCGGCAGAAAAGGCAGAGTTTGAAGGCTCCACCTTTTCAATGCCGGATCATATTCTCCTGGATAACTCATCGTGACAAGATGCCCGACGCACCATGTCACGATTGCCTCCTCCCCCTCCAAATACCCGTCCATACGCCGGGTGTTTAACTTTAAAGCCTTGGCAAATTCCTGCGCAACGCTTGGTTTCTCTGCTATGTATACTGCTTTCCCCATATATTTATGCTGCTGATTCCTCCTAACCTGTTATCCTCTTCACGAATCCGCTGCACATGCGAATCATACTAAACGGAAACGATATGCTGTCACGGTATGGTATGCCTCATTTGCCTTGCAGACAGAACTCGGAAAGTTTTCATGATGCACAGAATCTGGAAAAAACTGTGTCTCAAAACAAACACCAGAACGGTGCAAATATACAGCCCTATCCTTTCCAGGCTCCTGGCTCAAAAAATTTCCTGTATATAGCTGAACGCCTGGAAGGTCTGTATAAACCTCCATCACAATCCCGCTTTTATCACCAGTTGCTTCCGCAACTTTCGCAAACTTTCCATCATTTTTCAATACCCAGTTGTGGTCATACCCTAATCCCAACTGAATGGCCTCGTAAGAAGAATCAATATCCGTACCGAGGACACGTCCCTCTCTGAAATCCATCGGAGTTCCACTTACATCTGCCAACTCTCCTGTTGGAATGGACTGGACATCTGCCTTGGTAAATGCGTCGGAATCCATCAAAACTCGATGGTTAAGAATATCTCCGCTGTCATGTCCATTCAGATTAAAGTAACTGTGATTCGTCATATTGATCACCGTATCCTGGTCCGGCACCGCATCATAAGTAAAACGCAGCTCATTATCTTCTGTCAGTTCACAAGTAATCTTCATATCTAAATTACCGGGGAATCCCTGATCACCATCCGGGCTGTGCAGCAAGAAACAGATATGATCATCCTCAGCCTCCACAACAGTCCAGTAGCGCTTTCCATAAAAATCATTTCCACTATGCAGGTTATTTTCCCCCTGATTTGGCGTCAGATTGTATCTCACACCTCCCAATTCAAAAGACGCTCCTGCAATCCGGTTCGCGTTACGCCCCACTGGTACGCCTATAGATTCCCCACCAGCCTCATAGCCGGAAGCATCCTCATATCCCAATACCACGTCTAAAAGCCTGCCTTCTTTATCCGGTACAAAGAGTTTTACCAACGCCCCGCCGTAATCCGAAAAAGCAGCGGACATCCCTGCATCATTCGTAAGTGTATAAAGCTTTGCTTCCTTACCGTCTTTTGTCGCACCAAACGCGCTGATTTCGATTGACTTCATCTGCCCGTTCTCCTTTCTTAAATCTCTTATTTTCTAAATTTCATTGGAACTGCTTTACGCAGCCTTTCTAAAATAGATTTCCTCTCTTCCATCCTTGCCGGACGTTTCGCATGCATTGCCTCTCTCATAAAAATTTCTTGTGCACAGACAGACCGGTCTGTTCCCTTCTTTTTCCGATATGTCCCGTCACTTGTCATTGCACGCGCCTTCACATTATCTGCGAGCATAATACCGAGATACCGGACCAGTTGTTTTTTAATTGCCGGATCATAAATCGGGCATGCAACCTCTACTCGTTTCTCCGTGTTCCTTGTCATCATATCCGCCGAGCCAATATACACCTTCTTGTCATCTCCTGTGCCGAACACAAATACCCTTGGATGCTCCAGATAGCGTCCTACAATACTGGTCACAGTCAGATTCTCTGTTTCCCCCGGAATCCCTGGCAGAACACAGCAGATTCCACGTACGATCAGATCAATTTTCACACCTGCACGGGATGCCTCCGCCACTTTTCGGATAAAATCAATATCTGTAACAGAATTCATTTTCATCAGAATTCTTCCTGATGTTCCTTTCTTGATTTCCTCATCCATCAGCATCAGCACATTCTGCTTTAAGCTGGTCGGAGAGACTATGAGATGCTGATACGCCCCGTGAAGGTTGCTGATCGCCATATTCTTAAAGAATACTGCTGCGTCTTCCCCGATTGCCTGATTCGCCGTCATTAAGGAAAAATCTGTATACATTTTCGCTGTCTTCTCATTATAATTTCCTGTTCCAATCTGAGTGATATAGCGAATCTCATTTCGGGTGCGGTATGTAATCAGACAAATCTTGGAATGCACCTTGTATCCTTCAAATCCATAGATTACACGGCATCCCGCCTCTTCCATACGTTCCGCCCAATCAATATTATTTTGCTCATCAAACCGCGCCCGAAGCTCAATCAGAGCCGTAACTTCCTTTCCATTTTCCGCCGCCGCACAGAGATATTCTACCAATCTTGATTTCTTTGCCAGACGGTAAATCGTAATCTTAATGGTCATCACATCCGGGTCCACCGAAGCTTCCCTGATCAACTGCAAAAATGGCTCCATGCTCTCGTATGGATAGGAAAGAAGGATGTCTCTCCTCTTCACCTGCGCCATCACACTGCCCTCTGCAACAGAACCGGAAGCCTGCGGGACAAAAGGTTCATCTGTCAGAGAACGCTTCATAGAATCCGGCACTTTTTCAATAACAGAGAAAATATAATCCAGCTTCATAGGCACTTTGGTCTTAAAAATACACTCCTGTGAAATTTTAAATTTTTCACAGAAGAACTTTTCCATCTCTTTTCCTAAAGAGCTTGCTGCTTCCAAGCGTACCACCGCTTTTCTTCTTCTCTTATGCAGTGCTTTTTGCATCACAAAACGAAAATCATCATTGTCTGCATAGGCATCATCATCTGGAGAAATGTCTGCATTTCGTGTCACGCAGATATAATTCTTGTCTGACACCTGATATTGACCGAAAATCAAATCCATATATTCCATGATTACTTTTTCAATCCGCACATAACGCACATCATGACCAGGCAGATATACGATTGGAGATACAAACTGCGGAATCGGAACAATTCCCATCATGCTCCGGTCTTCCAGTTTTAAATTTGCCACCACATAAACTTCTTTATTTAACAGGTGTGGAAACGGGTGGTTCACATCCACAATCTGCGGAGAAAGCACCGGTAAAATCTGATCCTTAAAATATTTCTTTACATACTTTTTCTCCTGCGCCTCAAGGTCTTTGAAATCCATATCGCTGATTCCATAGGCGGAAAGCTGTTTGCAGATCTCCGTATATGTCTTGTCCCTCTCCTTATAGAGAGGAGCTACCGCCGCATAGATTGCCTTCAACTGTTCACTGGGTGTCATTCCGGATTTCAAATCCACCTTTTTGTTATCCACTGCAGCCATATCAAACAGATTTCCTACCCGGATCATAAAAAATTCATCTAAATTGCTGGTAAAAATGGAAGCAAATTTCAACCGCTCTAAAAGTGGTACACTCTCGTCACGTGCCTCCTCTAATACCCGTTGGTTAAACCGCAGCCAGGACAGCTCCCGGTTTTGTGTGTAGCTCATCTTTTCCTTTGCCATTTTTCATTCCTCCATTATGCTTTCAGATATTCCATCAGCCTTGCATACTCCTGCTCCATCAGCTCATGCCCATGGTTATAAAATTCCATCAATGTGTCTGTATTGCGCTCCAACCGTGATACTGGCTTTATCTGAGGCCGCAGGACAAAAATTTTTCCTTCCTGCTCTAACTGCTCAATCTGCTCCATGGTACGGTTATAATAAAGATTCCTGAGTAACACTGCGCGCACCAGATTCGGATAGGAACGGTATGCCTTCCTGTAGAGCTTCGCCATCCCCTTCGATACCCCTTCCTTTCGGTATCCTTGATTCCGTGTCAGAATCACTACAATCTTCGAATTCCCATATGTCTTCGCCCTGTCCAACGGCACAGAATCCGCTAATCCGCCATCCAGACAAGGAATCCCATCCAATTTCACAACAGGCGTGAGTAATGGCATACTACAGGATGCCCTGCAGATTTTCATCAGCCTCATCCGGTCTTCTCTCTCATCCAGATATTCTGCCTTGCCGGTAACACAATTCGTCACCACAAGCTCACACTTCATTTCAGATTTAAAATAAGTGTCATAGTCAAACAGATGCGTCTCATTGGGATAGACGTCAAAAATCAAATCCATATTCATCAGACTTTTTTCTTTGACAAATTTCCGTACCCCATATAAATACTTATCTCTTTTATCTGTGGGAATCATACAATCCCTTGTACGCCCCGGCTGTCTGGATACATAATCCACCGCATTGCACGCCCCCGCCGAAACACCGATGACATGTGACGTATATAAATCCTGCTCCATCAGATAGTCCAGAACCCCTGAAGTAAAAACACCCCTGGTAGCTCCGCCTTCCAAAACCATTGTTGCTTTCTGCATGTTCCACTCCTTTTATGAAATGATATGAAAATAGCCATAAAGACTGCACAGACTATTTTCATACAATTCTTTCTATCATTGATTATATTTTCTATGGCTTATTATATACCGTTTTTCGGATTTCGCAAACATTAATCTGTATTTTTTTGTTTTGTTTCTATACGCAATAGAAATCTCTTTACCTGGTTACTTTTTCCATATGCGCAAAGGAACTGGAAATCCTCCTATATTTTCCCTTGAAAAATGAAAGGTTTTATGTATAATAGAATTCGTGGCCAAAAAACGTGATTTTATTAGAAAACAGAGGGTTTATACATGATTAGTGCAAATAATGTTACCTTGCGGGTAGGCAAAAAAGCTTTATTTGAAGATGTCAGCATCAAGTTCACAGAAGGCAACTGTTATGGCATCATCGGTGCCAATGGCGCCGGAAAATCTACTTTTTTGAGAATCTTATCTGGACAGTTAGAGCCCACCAATGGCGACGTGGCCATCACACCTGGTGAACGGCTTTCCTTCCTGCAGCAAGATCATTCAAAATATGATGAATTTCCGGTTTTAGATACCGTCATTATGGGAAATGCCCGTCTCTATGAGATTATGGGTGAAAAAGAAGCGATTTATGCCAAGGAAGATTTTACGGACGAGGATGGCATCAAGGCCAGTGAACTGGAAGCGGAGTTTGCCACAATGAATGGCTGGGAAGCGGAATCTGATGCAGCCGCCCTGTTAAATGGTTTGGGTATTGATACGGAACTACATGACAAGTACTTAAAAGATTTAGGCGGAGCAGAAAAAGTAAAAGTGCTGTTGGCACAAGCCTTGTTTGGCAATCCGGACATCCTGCTTTTAGATGAGCCTACTAACCACCTGGATTTGGACGCAATCGCATGGTTGGAAGAATTTTTGATTAATTTTGAAAATACAGTGATCGTGGTTTCGCATGACCGTTATTTCCTGAATAAAGTCTGCACCCAGATTGCAGATATTGACTATGGAAAAATCCAGCTTTATGCCGGAAATTATGACTTCTGGTATGAATCCAGCCAGCTCCTCATCCGGCAGATGAAGGAAGCCAACAAAAAGAAAGAAGAAAAAATCAAGGAACTGCAGGAATTTATTTCCCGGTTCAGCGCCAACGCTTCCAAGTCCAAGCAGGCAACTTCCAGAAAACGCGCCCTTGAAAAAATCCAGTTGGATGAAATCAAGCCTTCCAGCAGGAAATATCCTTATATTGACTTCCGCCCCAATCGCGAGATTGGAAATGAAGTACTCACGGTAGAAGGACTTTCAAAAACCATTGACGGTGAAAAGATACTGGATAACCTGACCTTTACACTGAACCATGATGATAAAGTGGCTTTTGTAGGTGGAAACGAGCTTGCGAAAACCGTATTGTTTAAGATTTTAATTGGAGAGATGGAACCGGACGAAGGCGTATACAAATGGGGCATCACCACCTCTCAGGCTTATTTTCCAAAGGATTTCGGTGAGGAATTTGATAGTGATTATACAATCACTGAATGGCTCACCCAATATTCGGAAATCAAAGATGTCACCTATGTCCGCGGTTTCCTGGGTCGTATGCTGTTTGGCGGCGAGGACGGGGTGAAACGTTTAAAAGTACTCTCCGGTGGGGAAAAAGTGCGTTGTCTCCTGTCAAAGATGATGATTTCCGGTGCCAATGTGTTGATTTTTGATGAACCGACCAACCATTTGGATATGGAGGCAATCACATCATTGAATAATGGTATGATCAAGTTCCCAGGAGTCCTGCTCTTTACTTCCCGCGACCATCAGATTGTGCAGACTACGGCAAATCGAATCATGGAGATTGTGCCCGGCGGGAAACTGATTGACAAGATTACGACCTACGATGAATATCTGGAAAATGATGAGATGGCCAGAAAACGGCATACTTATTCCGTACAGACAGAAGAGGATGATTAAATTTTCCAAAAACAAAACGCCTGAACACGTCAATTTTTTTGACTTTCAGGCGTTTTCTTCATCACTCCACACTCCACATCCGCACAGGCTCTTTGTAGTAAATCCTATTTTCTTCTACTATTACCGGAACTCTGTTCTTTACATCCACAATCGTCACCGCACAGTTTGCCGGAACCCGATATTTCCAAAAATCTGCTGTTTCCAGATTGCCCCGGATATGGTTTAAAAGAGCTGTCATTGCTGCTCCATGGGTAGATACTAAAATGTGCTTTTCCTGAAGATTGTCATCCTCACACAGTTCTCTCAGGAAACTCCCTGTGCGTTCCATCAACTCCTGGATACTCTCACCGCCCCTGGCAGGCACATAATTCCCTGTATCCTTAAAAAATCGATTAAATTCCTCGCTCTGCGCTGCCCTTTGTTCTCCACTGCAGCACATTCCTTCATATTCGCCAAATCCCAGTTCCTTGATTCCTTCCGACTCCAAAACCGGAATATTCCTTCCTGACAATATAATCTCTGCGGTCTGTTTCGCCCGGATAAGCGGGCTTGTATAAACCATATCAAAGGGGATATCCTTCATTCCTTCCGCGGTCTGTTTGGCTAGATGGACGCCATATTCATTCAAGGGAATGTCCGAATGCCCCTGTACCTTACGCGCCTTATTCCAATCCGTCTCGCCGTGTCTTACAATATATAATCTCATCTTCTTGTGCTCCTTCCGGTGTTCGATTCGACTTATGCCAATGCCGATTGAAATAGAGAGGGAGCTGGTACAATCTGCCCATCTTCTATCGCTGATTCAATCCATAATTTTTTTGCTATATCAATTTCTTTTAATGCCTCTTCCTTTGTCTCTCCATGCGCCATACATCCAGGCAATTCCGGAATACTTGCCACATAAATATTATCCTGTGGATCATACTGCATAAAAATTGAATACTCTGCCATATTTAACTCCTCCCTATAGACCATATTTTATTATAATATTTCTCAACTGTCTGACTTGGTAACCCTTCGCTTTTGAACCAGCATTTTGCACCGTCATACGCTCATTTATCCCTTTATGGTAATATACAATATGAGAGCCGTTTTGATTTTTGAAGTCAAATCCCAAATCAATAATTAATTTACGGAAGTCCACGAATCGTATATTATTATCAGATTTTCCACTTTTCACATCATCATATGTCTTTTTATTCATCCAATTCACTCCTTCCTCTTTTATTATAACAACTTTTATATTTTTTTCAAGAAACATGCAAATAGATTTAAATTCCGATATTTACAAAGAATTTATTTGCCCGGTCCCAAACAATATGATATACTAACAAAATATAGGAAATAGTGGAAGGGGGTTCATTTATGCATACCAATGAATCATCAGAAAATTATTTAGAAACCATATTGATCCTCAGCGAATCCCGCCCTGTAGTACGTGCCGTAGACATTGCAGCAGAGCTCAACTTCAAAAAATCCAGCGTCAGCGTTGCCATGAAAAAGCTGCGTGAAAGCAATCATATCACTGTGACACCGGAAGGATTTATTTACCTGACTGAAAGCGGTAAAGAAATTGCAGACAAAATCTATGAACGACATAAATTGCTCTCATCCTGGCTGGAAAGGCTTGGAGTGAATCCGGAAGTAGCGGTTGCTGATGCCTGCCGGATTGAACATGTCATAAGTGCAGAGAGTTTTGAAGCAATTAAAAAACATATTAAATGAGAAAAAGAGAGACATTCACGCGGTTGCGTTTGTCTCTCTTTTTGGACATTCTAGTATCCGAAAAGGCTGCCCGCGTTTACAATTGGCTGTGCATCATGATTGCCGCAGAGCACTGCCAGCATATTTGAAACCATGGCAGCCTTCCTTTCTTCATCCAATTCCACCATCTGTGTCTCACCGAAGCGGTTCAACGCCATCTCTACCATACCAACTGCACCATCTACGATCATCTTCCTTGCATCCACAATCGCAGAAGCCTGTTACTTAATGAAAGGTGTCGGACTCAAAAAAAGCCTGATACCCTTTCACGGCCTCATATAAATCCGCCTTGCTGGTCACCTCCCAAGGCGCGTGCATACTCAGCACCGCAATCCCACAGTCAATCACATCCATTCCATATTTCGCCATGATATAGGCAATCGTGCCCCCGCCGCCCTGATCTACAGCTCCGAGTTCCGCGGTCTGGAACGCCACATGTCTCTCTTCCATGATACTCCTAAGCCAAGCCATATATTCCGGATTGGCATCATTCGCTCCAGACTTTCCACCGCTTCCACTATATTTATTGAATACGAGCCCATTGGCAAGGTAAGCGGAATTTTTCTTCTCATAATACTTTTCAAACATAGGGTCAAAAGCAGCGCTCACATCTGCTGACAGCATTCGCGAATTCATCAGTGTCCGGCGCAATTTCAAGTCAAGTGGAATCCCTTTGTCATTCTGCCTGCTAAATACCACCTGTATAACAAAATCGTCCTGTTCTGCCGGATTCTCCGCACCGGATTCTGCCAGACTGTCTCTCCCAAGCTGGTCATCTGTCATAACAAGGAGCTCCGCCACAGCATTTTCAAAAAAACGGGATTTCATTCCCGTAGCACCGTTGCTCCCGGTTTCCTCCTTGTCTACAAGCAGGCAGCATGACGTTCGTCTCAAGTTCCCATGCTCTCCTAACCCAAATAATGCAGTCAGCGAAGAAAATGCACAGCTCCTGTCATCCTGCCCGTAGGCCAGCACCATGCTCTTATCCATTCCGCACTCTCTCGCCTTCCCCGCCGGTACGACTTCCAGTTCCGCAGACAGAAAATCATCCTCCCCTATTTGATAATTTTCATACAGTATTTTTAAAATATGTTCCTTTGCATCTGCTTTCTCCACAGGCTGATTTCCCACCAGAATATCCATTTTTTCAGCATCAAAAAAATCCTTTATCTTCTGCTCATTGCGCTCTCTCCCAAGATGGGGCAAGAGGTCTGTGATTACAAATACCGGGTCTTCTTCCCGCTCCCCGATACAGATATCCACTACGGTCCCATCTTTCTTCGCCACAATTCCGTGCAATGCAAGAGGACACGCGAACCACTGATATTTTTTGATTCCACCATAGTAGTGTGTATCCAGATAGACATTTCCTGCCTCCTCATAACACGGAACCTGCTTGATATCCAGACGTGGAGAATCTACATGAGAACCAATAATATTAAATCCACTCTCCAACGGTTCCTCTCCAATATGGAAAAATGCCGCTGATTTCCCCATATGTGTACTATATACCTTGTCACCAGGTTTTAAAGCGCCTTTTTCCTGTATCAGTGTATACAAATCCCGGTATCCTTTTTCTTTGGCAAGCCTCACCGCTTGCGAAATACATTCGCGCTCTGTTTTTCCATTGTCCAGAAAATGGCGGTATAAAGAACTCAATTCTTCTACCGCCATCCTGTCTGCATCGTGATAAATTTTCCATACATTCTTTTTTTCCATAGCACCTGCTCCTTTATAAATTCATTACAGGGTAGTATGGAAAGATTCTGTATTTTTATACAAGAAACCAGCCTTACTTCATATCTTTCAAAAATGCACAATATCCTCTGTACGCCTCATAGACATCTGCCTTGCTTGAGATTTCCCAAGGTGCATGCATACAAAGAATAGCCACGCCTCCATCAATGACCTCCATACCGTACTCAGCCAGGATAAAGGCAATAGTTCCGCCTCCGCCTGCATCCACTTTTCCAAGCTCTGCCATCTGAAACTCAACTTTGTTATCATCAAATACTTTGCGAAGCTTTGCAATATATTCTGCATTGGCGTCATTGGAGCCGCCTTTTCCTCTTGTACCGGTAAACTTAAAAAATGTGGGGCCCTTTCCAAAGAAACCAGAGGACTTTTTGTCGTATACATCGGCATACATCGGGTCATAAGCCGCACTGACATCGGACGAGATCATCGTGGAATGAGCCAGAGCACGGCGCAGTTTCAAATCAGAATATCCGCCCATTTTTTCGTACAACTCTGCAACTGCATTCTCGAAAAACCGGGACTTCATACCGGTTGCCCCCACGCTGCCAATCTCCTCCTTGTCCACCAGGATACAGCAGGCAGTACGTGTCACAGATTCCACATCCAGCATAGCCGCCAGGGAAGTATAAGCACAGATTCTGTCATCCTGTCCGTATGCCATAATCATACTCCTGTCTAAACCACACTCCCGCGCTTTTCCTGCCGGCACCACTTCCAGTTCTGCTGACATCAAATCTTCTTTCTCAATATGAAGTGTCTCTTCCAAAAGCTTGATAATCTGTGCTGCAACCGCATCTTTCTCTTCCCCCTTCAAGGGCTTGCTTCCAATTAAGATATCCAGATTTTCCCCTTCCACAACAACAGAAGCCTTTTTCTCCATCTGCTTGGAAGAAAGGTGTACCAGGAGATCCGTCACCGCAAAAATCGGGTCCGTATCCTTTTCCCCAATAGACACAATTTCCTTCGTGCCGTCTTTGCGCACAATCACACCATGAATAGAGAGCGGAACTGTCACCCACTGATATTTCTTAATTCCACCATAATAATGGGTATCAAAATAAGCCATGCCGCTTTCCTCATACAGCGGATTCTGTTTCAAATCCAGACGAGGAGAATCGATATGCGCCCCAAGGATATTCATACCATCCTCCAGATTGTCGGTTCCTATATGAAATAAGGCAATAGACTTCTCCATCCACGATACATACACTTTATCACCCGGCATAAGATGTTCTGCTTCATATAAATTACGGTATCCTTTCCCTTCAGCCTGACGGATAATCTCTGATACACACTCACGTTCTGTCTTCCCGGCATCCAGAAAATCCCGGTAATTTTTACACACTGTTTCCAGTTCTTCAAGTTGGTTCGCTTCATATGTAAGCCATAAGTTTTCCTTTTCCATACCTATTTTCTCCTAATCGTTCAGAATTTTTTGCAGCCCCTAAAACCCCGCAGAAAACTACGGGGCTTTTGGGTGTACTATATTTTTTATCCAAATGCTGTTAAAATCTAAGCTTCTCCTCAAAATAAGCTTTCAGATCCTCTATCTTTACTCGTTCCTGTTCCATAGTATCACGGTCACGTACTGTCACAGCACCATCTTCCTCAGAGTCAAAATCATAGGTCACGCAGAACGGCGTCCCGATCTCATCCTGACGGCGGTAGCGCTTTCCGATATTGCCTCTGTCATCATATTCACAGTTATAGTATTTTGACAATTCTGCAAATACTTTTTCCGCTCCTTCATTCAGCTTCTTAGACAGCGGAAGGATACCAACCTTCACCGGTGCAAGCGCCGGATGGAAATGAAGCACAGTCCTCTTGTCCCCGCCTTCTAACTCTTCCTCGTCATATGCGCTGCAAAGGAACGCCAATACCATACGGTCCGCTCCCAGAGAAGGCTCAATAACGTATGGGATATATTTCTCATTTTTTGTGTCATCAAAATAAGTCAAATCCTGCTTGGATACTTCCATGTGCTGGGACAGATCATAATTCGTGCGGTCCGCAATTCCCCACAGTTCTCCCCATCCAAATGGGAACAAAAATTCTACATCTGTGGTTGCTTTACTATAGAAGGAAAGTTCTTCTTTCTCATGGTCACGGTATCTCACTTCGTCATCCTTTAATCCAAGAGAACTGAGCCAATTCAGACAGAACTTCTTCCAATAGTCAAACCATTCCAAATCCGTATCCGGCTCACAGAAAAATTCCAGCTCCATCTGCTCAAACTCTCTTGTGCGGAAGGTAAAGTTCCCCGGTGTAATCTCATTTCGGAAAGATTTTCCAATCTGCGCAATGCCAAACGGAATCTTTTTCCTGGAAGTCCTCTGTACATTTTTAAAATTCACAAAAATCCCCTGTGCAGTCTCAGGCCGTAAATACACGGTATTCTTAGCATCCTCCGTCACACCCTGAAAGGTCTTGAACATCAAATTAAACTGACGGATATCTGTAAAATTGTGCTTTCCGCATGTAGGACATGGAATCTGATGCTCTTCGATAAATGAAGTCATCTGCTCCTGAGACCATGCATCGACAGTCCCTTCTAATGCAATACCTTTTTCCTCACAAAAATCTTCAATCAGCTTATCCGCACGGAACCTCTCATGGCATTCCTTACAATCCATCAAAGGATCAGAAAAGCCGCCCAAATGACCAGAAGCCACCCATGTCTGTGGATTCATCAGGATTGCACAGTCCACACCTACATTATAAGGCGATTCCTGTACAAACTTCTGCCACCAGGCTTTTTTCACATTATTCTTCAATTCTACGCCAAGGTTTCCGTAATCCCATGTATTCGCCAGTCCACCATAAATCTCGGAACCCGGATATACGAAACCTCTTGATTTTGCAAGGGCCACTATCTTTTCCATTGTCTTTTCTACCATAATATTCGTTCCTCACATTCTTTTTTCATCTTCCAACCTTATCGGACGAAATCCGCCCGTCCCGAAGAGGCATACATTGAAAAATCCCCGTCGGGTATACTTTTTACGAAACTGCTCAAAAAAACAGAATCGTTCCCGGACCATAGTCATTATAACGATTCTGAAAAGATTTGTAAAGATATACTGGTTGTCTAAATGCAAAATAATTCTATTTTACATCCCTGGTTTTGGATATCCGTAAAATTTATGTCATAATATCCTCAAATTTCTTCATGATGCACTTTATGTCACCTGTTCTATACGAAGTATAAGGAAGCCAAAACACTTCCATTGCCACATTATATTTCTGTGCATAATATTTACAGAGATCTTCTTCCTGCGCCGCGCGAAGCGCCCGAACAGAAGGAAACTCTTTACAGATAGGATCTCCGTTTTTTCCATATTTCACCAGATAATTTCTGCTTTCTGATGTAGATAAAAAAATCACTTTCTCCACATGATAGCGCCTGCACTCTGATATTACTTTTTCCATCCATTGTTCCCTATCAAAAGAATCTATACCTCTATCCGTAAACTCACCGATATACCATACCGCCTGAATATGATATAAATCGAACAATTGGCTAAATACTCCGCCTCTCTCATTTACATAACATACATTCGCCTTTTCCTCTTCCACGATAGATTCTATATTACCTACAAGTATAATCTGATGTTCCTTCGACAGAGATTCTAATAAATCTTTTGTAAAAAAATCAATATTCCCGGTAATCAAAATTGCTGCCACAGTCTCCAACCTCTTCATGAAAAGCAAGACTTTTCTCTCATTGTTCTCCTTATGTGCGGAGGATTTCCAGCCACAGTCTATGCGTGATACAATCTGATCGTTTTAGCAAGCAAGCGGTGATCCTATTGGATGTGTACTATACGGCTGCAGCCGAAAACCTTGTTTACTATACATCTTTCATAGTAAAATTTCTACCTTGTGGGACAACTGATAGATTTTTAGGGATAAAAAATAGAAGAGTTTCTATCCTGAACTCTTCCATCCTTTACTAAAATATGTACATACATGCTTTCCCTGTCATCAAAAACAGGTTTTGACCGAATCCCTATAGATACATTCCGGCTTTAAACGGATTTTTCTGGGAAAATCCGAGTAATCTCCCTGCATCCGTCGATACAGCAGATTACATGCCACATCCGCCATCCTTTCCAACGGCTGTCGAATGGTGGTCAGCTTTGGGCGCACCATGACAGACAATTCAAAGTCATCAAAAGATACCACAGACAATTCCTCCGGAACACGGATATCCAGATTGTGGACAGCAGCCATGGCTCCCAGACACATGTCATAATTGCTGACGAACAATGCCGTCGGCCTGTCTTTTAACTGCCACAATTTCAAAATGCCCTCATACCCGGATTTATATTTATAGTCACCCGGCACCAGATATTCCTGTCTAACAGGAAGCTCATAGTCTTCCAACACCCTCAAATATCCCTTAAGACGTTCCTTGGAAGTCATTTTGTCCTCCGGACCTTTAATAATGGCAATTTTTCGATGCCCGGATTCCACCAGATGCTCTACCATATAATATGCGCCGCCGCAGCAGTCTACCTGTACACAATCTGTCTGCATATCCCCGCAGCGCTCCTCTAAAAGCAATACTGGAATCTCTTTCTCTACTGCGCCCTTTAGATAATCCCTTCCGGAACCAATGGGTGTGGAAATCAGACCATCCACTCCCCGCTCTACCATATAGTCCACATAATCTTTGGCCTGCATTCCATTTTCTTCATGAGTTGCAAAGGTAACCGAATATCCAAGTGAACGAAATTTCTTCTCAATCTCACTGATGATTGCAGCCGTATGCGGGGAATTTACCCGTCCTGTTATCAGGCCCACCATGTAGGTCTTGGATGTCCTAAGCCCCCGTGCCGAACGGTTCGGCGAATACCCAAGTTTCAGAATGGCTTCTTCAATCAGCTTCTGATTCTCGATGCGGACCGTACCGCCATTCATAAACTTTGAAATTGTGGAAATTGCAAGGTTTGTTTCTTTTGCCACATCTTTAATCGTCACTGCCATGTCTCATTCTCCTAGTATCATAATGTAAGAACCTGTTGCCCCCTTGCCAAAGGCTTAGCGGCATATCGTTGGAAA
>CANOBT010000093.1 GCA_947564305.1 uncultured Lachnospiraceae bacterium
GAAATAAGTGAAAGTGATCCGTTGGAGTATCATTCCAGTCATAATATAACCCTGTATAAAAGAGAATATGGCACTGACCACATAAAGCCCAAGAGTCCATAAAAGAATCTGTCCAATCTTTTTAAAATCCATACCTCCGGTCCCGGAAACTTTATTTACCAGGCCATTAAAAATCTCGGTCGTTGCTTTTCCCAGAATTTTGGGGCCAATGATATTAAAAATCGTACCGCCGACTGCGAAGATCAACACAAAAAGCATCTGTATTTTAAAGACGCTCATATAACCTATCAGCTTTTTGATGGTGCCTTTAAAATCCTTTGCCTTTTCTCCGGCCATCATACCGCCATGGCCTGGTCCGTGGCCCATACGCCTTCTTCCTTCTCTACTCATAAAGCGTCTCCTCCTTTCCTGCATATGCTCCGGTTTCGGCAAGCTCTTTTTCCGACAATTGGGATTCTGCAATCTGACGGTATACCTCACAGTTTTTCAACAATTCCTGATGCGTTCCAATGCCGGCTACTTCCCCGTCATCCAATACAATAATCTGCTCTGCATGCAGAATCGTACTGATTCGCTGCGCTACGATGAGAACGGTACTGTTCTCCGTCTTTTCTTTCAAAGCTCTTCTGAGGGCTACATCGGTCTTATAGTCTAAAGCAGAAAAACTATCATCAAAAATAAATAGATTCGGATGTTTTGCAATCGCCCTTGCGATGGAAAGACGCTGCTTCTGTCCACCAGATACATTGACTCCGCCCTGAGAAATAGAGCTGTTGTATTTCTTTGGTTTTGTGTCTATGAATTCCGTTGCCTGTGCAATTTCCGCGGCTTCCTTCATTTCTCCGTCAGAGCCGCCTGGATTGCCAAACATGATATTGGAAGCGATTGTCCCTGAGAACAATACCCCCTTCTGAGGTACATAGCCTAGCTTTTCTCGTAAATCATGCTGCCGCATTTCCCGGATGTCTGTTCCATCCAGTGTAATAGTCCCCTCTGTTACATCGTAAAAGCGTGGAATCAGATTGACCAGAGTCGATTTACCGCTTCCGGTACTTCCAATGATTGCCGTAGTCTCTCCTGGCTTTGCCGTAAAGGAAATATCATGGAGCACATCTTCATCCGCACCCGGATAACGGAACGATACATGATCGTAGCAGAGCACTCCTCTTGATTCCTTCGGCAGTTGTTTGGACTCTTTTGGGTCATGGATCAATGTTTCACTGGTCAGGATTTCATCCACTCGCTCAGCAGCCACCGCAGCCCTGGGAAGCATAATGGAAATCATACATAACATCAAAAAGCTCATAATAATCTGCATAGTGTACTGGATAAACGCCATCATATCTCCTACCTGCATCTGTCCGTCATTGACTCCATGAGCTCCGGTCCAGATAATCAGCACGGATACACCATTCATAATCACCATCATCACCGGCATCATAAAGGTCATGGCACGATTGACAAATAAATTTGTCCTTGTCAAATCCTGATTGGCAGTTTCAAAACGTTCTTCCTCATGCTTCTCGGTACTAAATGCACGGATAACAGAAAGTCCGGTCAGGATTTCTCTGGTCACAAGATTCAGCCTGTCAACTAATTTCTGCATCACCTTAAACTTCGGCATAGCAATAGTAAACAGGAGGAGTATCACCAATCCGATAAGAATTACAGCAAGTGCAATAATCCAGGACATCGATACATTCGTCCGAAACACCTGATAAACACCGCCTACCGCCATAATCGGTGCATACAACACCATACGAAGCAACATAACGATAAGCATCTGAATCTGCTGGATATCATTGGTGCTTCTAGTAATCAGGGAGGCTGTGGAAAAATGGTCAAACTCGTTACTGGAAAATCCTACCACCTTGCGGAATACTTTTCCACGAAGATCTCGTCCGGACGCCGCCCCTACTCTGGACGCCAACAGCCCGACGAGAATACTTGCCATCATTCCCAGGAATGCTAAGCCGATCATCTTTGCACCAGTGCTCAACAGGTAGTCTATCTGAATCTCATCCATATCCATTCCCAAATCCTGATAAGCAGTCTTTACGTAGGAAATGGCCGCCTGCTCCAGAATCATTTCCGGAAGGTCCTTCATCTGGCTTTCAATCTCCTGCAAAAGCTTTTCCATCTGCTCTGCCGGAAGCATGGCCAGAACATCAAATATATCTGCACCCTCCGGCAGCATTTCCTTTGGGATACCTGACATCAACTGGTCCTCAATCTGTTTTGTTTCATCACTTCCAGAGGAAAAACCTTGTACTAACATCATAGGCAGACTCATGATATCTGCTAATTCCTCATATTTTTCCTGTGCTTCCTCCGTATCCTTTTGGACAGTACTCTTTAGAATATAGGCTTCTGTTTCATAAGTATCCGTATCCGTTTCATAAGCATCCAGTATCTTCTGTTTATCCTCCTGGTCAGATACAAACAGCAGGATTTTCTCCATTTCATCAGACGAAATTGCCTTTGGTATGGTCTCATTGATTCCTCCCTGCTGAATCCCTACATTTACGATATCCGAAGTATAGGCCGGAAGAGATAAATCGCAATATGCCTGTACGATCAGCACCAGAAAAACAATGATGACCGTTTTCCAGTACATTCCCATGTATTTAAATAATTTTTGCATCGTGAATCTCCTTTCCTTATATGGACGTAAAATTATATCGGTGGTCTCAGAACAGACGCATCCTGCCCTTCCATCAGGTTATCCCGAACCTGTATGAGCAGACGCTTCAAAAGCAACGTCTCCTCCATACTCATTCCGCGGAAGACAATCTCCTCAATCTCTTTTCCTACATTACAGATATCATGAATAAATGTCTTCCCCTTTTCCGTAACACAAAGTCTCAATATCCGCTGGTCATGTTCGTCTGGCTTACGGCGGATATATCCCAGCTTTTCCATCTTCTGAATCGCAGAGGTAATGGTGGGAGGGGTCAGATTCATCTTTTCTGAAAGCTCCCTCTGAGATAATTCCCCTTCCTTATTCAATACAAATAATATTCCCGCATGTCCGGGTTTTAAATCAAACTTTCCAAACAACTGCTTCGCATGGCAGCTACTTAAATGGGTTACCTGAGCCAATACCCCCAGTGTCTGCATATGGCTGAAATCACTCTCCATACTGTCCCTTCTTCCTTCCCTCTATTTTACTATGCATTTTTACTTCGAAGTCTAACGGTTATTTTATTGCTATTTACAATATATGTCAACACTTAACTTTGTATTTTAACTTATTTTTATACTTTTTACACAATTTTTAATTTGATATCTAATCAATTTCAGGGCGTTGGGATTACATGATATGCTTAAAAGATTTCCGAAAAAATACCCAGAGAACATATATTATGGAATGCTCTTTGGGTACTATAGAATCAATAATGGTTTCGAGGTACCGGAACCGGGGTTATGATTTTACGATTACATCTTCCACTGCTTTTGACCATAAATGGATTCCGGAGCGAAATTATTTTAACACGATTTCTCTCATTGTAGATGAACTTTTTGCGAATTATCTCTCACGCCCAAATGTCAGGCAGCCCATTCTAACCCAGTATTGCGACGGACAAAGGGTTACCTGTCCAAACTGGATGCAGCAGTGGGGCTCCATGTCCTTAGGAGAACAAGGCTATTCTGCAATTGAAATTCTGCGATACTATTATGGAGATAATATGTACATCAATACAGCGCCAGAAGTCTCCGGGGTTCCCTCCTCCTGGCCAGGCTATGTACTGGAAAATGGTTCCAGCGGTGATAAAGTCCGCCAGATACAGGAGCAGTTAAATGTGATTGCAAATGCTTACCCTGCAATTCCAAGGGTTCAGGCAGATGGTCTCTTCGGCCCGGCAACCTCCGAAGCAGTACGGACATTCCAGTCTGTTTTTGGGCTTCCCCAGACTGGCACCGTAAACTATCAGACATGGTATAAAATATCAGAAATTTATGTAGGAGTATCCCGGATTGCCGAATTAACCTGAATGTTTCTATTCTGCCAGTGCATAAAGCTGCAGAAAATCTTTACGCTCCTCCCGGTCCATTTTTACAAAATCCGTAAATTCCACATCTACATGATACATGGGCTGTCCGCAACAGACAGCACGGCTTTGGTTATTGGTGTAATGGTAACGTTTGCATTTTATACAATAAAAAACGTGCATCATTTGTATCACCTCTCAGTTGTATGAAATATTGTAACGAATCTAAAATATAGGATATAACCAATGGAAACTTTTGTCAATTCTTGCAGGAAGAATATTTTTCAGCAAATACTATACAGCCGTATAGCTGAATCATCATCTCATGAACATTAATGAGCAGTCATGCAGCATCCACTCTCAGCCAAAGATGCCATTTACAATTCAAAGGAAAGACGTTATAATTGAAAAAGTACATGGCAAAGGAGTTACAATGAAAAGAAGGAAGAAAAAAAGACATGTTCTGCCGCTGGTCTGTCTGTTGTTGGTATGTGTACTTCTCTGTATCGGCGGCACGATTACAGCGGCCAAGATATATTTCCAGAGACTGCCCGATGCTGCACAAGTGACACAGAAGGTGGTCGAGCAATTCATAGAAGAAAGCGTTCCCTTTGAGGAAATTACGATTGAAGAGTCGGAGGTTTCCGGCGGATACTACTATCAGCTCCTGAGCGACGGACAGCAGCTTGTATATAAAGAAGTCCTACAGGGAGTACGGCAGCAGGCCGAAAGTATCTATATACACTGTGCCACTGCAAATGAATTTGGGATGATTTATGAATATCTCCTTTATGACCGTCCTGAAGTATTTTGGTGTACCGGACAGACACAGATTACCAGTTATTCTGACTACTCAGAAGTGCGGCCAACTTATATCTGTCAGGGTGAAGAATTACAGAGAAGAAGCTCAGAAATCGAAGCGGCTGCAAATGCATGTCTGGCTGGCATCTCCATTGACGCACCTGAATATGACAAGGTAAAATATATTTTTGAATATCTGGTGAATACGGTAGACTATAATATAAATGCATCTGACAATCAAAATATTTACAGCGCTCTTGTCAATCGAGCCTCTGTCTGCGCCGGGTACTCCCGTGCTGCCCAATATCTGCTCCAAAGATTAGGGATGGAATGCATTTATGTGGTTGGGACAATTCCGGAGCAAGGGCCTCATGCCTGGAATATTGTGAAATGTAATGGACAATATTATCAGATGGATGTCACGTTTGGTGACCCGGTATTCCTGCAGGGTGAAAGCGGGATAGACATTCCTCTGGACAGTATCAATTATGGGTATCTGTGCTGTACGGATGCAGAGCTGTACAGAAGTCATACACCGGACCCCGAAGTTTATTATCCGGAATGCGTATCCATGGATTTGAATTATTATGTTCTAAATGGAATGTATTATGACGTCTATAATCGAGATGTGATTTCGCAGAATATGAATCAGTCTGTATATGCAATGCAGAGATCCTTCACCTGTAAATTTTCAGATTATGAATTATATCAGCAGGCCCATGATGACATCATCGGTAACCTCATCCCACAGGCAGCACAGAATTTAGCGGTATACTATGGACTGGAAACCGTCTGGTATACCTATGTGGAAGACCCGAAGATGGCTGCTATCACCGTATACTGGGGATATCAATAATGACTGCGGTTCATTCTTCCCGAATCGAGAGAATGGACGGCAGTCATCTCTTTATACCCGTTTCAGTTCGTTTGCTTTACAGTTTAGCAGTCTGTTCAAACGACAATTCAAATTCAAAATAGTTTTATAATATCATTATACATCACTACCACCATAAGCGCCAATAAAAGCGCAAATCCTGCAAAGTGTACCATCCCCTCTTTTTCGGGCGGTACTCTTTTTCTGCGCACAGCCTCCACAATCAGGAATACCAATCTTCCCCCATCTAACGCCGGTATGGGAAGCAGATTCATAATCCCCAGATTTGCCGTCAGCAAAATCGCAAAATTCATCAGGTTTAATACGACAATCTTCACGCCCGCCGCTTTCGAGCTCTGATAGGTTGCATCCACTGCATCTACGATTCCAACGGGGCCGGAGATATCTTTAATCCCCACTTTTCCACCGACCAGCATCTTCAGACAATCTATGGTATAGTCAATCCAATATTTTACCGTATAAGCTCCATATTGAAGAGAACCAATGATTCCGGCTTTTGTAAGTTCGGCCGTACTTGTAATACCGAGCCGTTTGTTCATATCCCCTTCCAGAGCACGCGGCTCCAATACGACAGACGTCTCCTTTCCGTCACGAAGATAAGTAATTTCTGTTTTTTCTCCGTTGCTGTTCATGAGATTTGACAGCGTAATCTCGTTCCAAAGATGGATGCGCTTTCCATCAATCTCTGTGATAATATCACCAACGCGCATTCCCTGTTCTTTTGCAGAATAACCTTCCGACACTTCTCCCACAACCGGCGCACGGTATCCGACCCAGGCCACCATGATTACACAGAGTATCCACGCCAGAATCAAATTAAATACCGGACCAGCCACAATCACGGACATTCTTGCCCAGACAGATTTACTGTTAAAGCTGCCTTCGGACATATCATCGGCATCGTCCTCACCCATCATACATGCTCCGCCAAATGGAAGAAGCTTGATAGAAAATTTGGTTCCTTTTATTTCCTTTCCCACCAAAGTTGGTCCAAGACCAAGCGAGAATTCGTCCACCCGTATTCCATTTGCTTTCGCCAGCAGAAAATGTCCTAGCTCGTGAAAAATCACGATTGCACTGAACAACAGTATTGCTATCAAAATTCCCATTTCAACACCATCTTCCTAAAATATACTCGTATGTCTCCTGTTCGGTCTCCAAAATCTCCTCTACTGTCGGATTGGCAATATTGTGATGTTGCTCCATACAGCATTGAATCAACTCCGGAATCTGTAAATATCGTAATTTTCTATCTAAAAACATGGCAACAGCCTTTTCGTTTGCCGCGTTGAGCACTGTAGGAAGCGAGCCGCCCTTTCGGCCTGCCTCAAACGCCATCTTCAATCCATAAAAGGTTTCCATGTCTGGTTTTTCAAACGTAATCTGTGAAAGCTTTGAAAAATCCAACCGTTCCCCAGGCAGATACCGGCGCTCCGGATAGTACAAGGCATACTGTATCGGCAGTTTCATATCCGGTGTTCCTAATTGTGCGATGATTGCCCCATCCGTGTATTCAACCATGGAATGTATGATGCTTTGAGGCTGTACTACTACTTCCACCTGTTCTACACTAACACCAAACAACCATTTTGCCTCAATAACCTCGAGACCCTTATTGACCATTGTAGAAGAATCAATCGTTATCTTTTGCCCCATCGCCCAATTTGGGTGCTTCAATGCATCCTCCACCTGAATATTCTCCAGTTCCGACCGGCTTTTTCCTCGGAATGGACCACCTGAAGCGGTCAAAAGAATCTTGTGCAACGCTTTCCTTTGTCCGCCCTGTAATGATTGAAAAATCGCACTGTGCTCACTGTCTACCGGAAGAATAGATACACCATGTTCTTTGGCCAATGGCATGATGATATGTCCCGCGGTGACTAAAGTCTCTTTGTTGGCAAGGGCGATATCTTTACCTGCCTTGATTGCTTCTATCGTGGGCAGAATTCCAATCATTCCTACAATCGCAGTCACCAGTATTTCCGTATCAGGCATTGCTGCCACCTCCAGAAGCCCCTCCATCCCGGATACCACCCTCACATCTAAATCCCGGATACGTGTCCGAAGCTCCTGTGCTTTCTCCTCAGCCCATACTGCGGCAAGTTTTGGGACAAATTCCCGAATCTGTGCTTCTAACAGTGTAATATTGCTGCCTGCCGCCAAAGCCAGAACCTCAATATCACCATTTTCTCTCACCACTTCCAATGTCTGTGTACCAATGGAACCAGTTGAACCCAGAATTGCAATCTTTTTCATTATCTTTTTTCATACCTTTCTTTATCCTATCATGATAGCCAGATAATAGATAATCGGCGCCGTAAAAATCACGCTGTCAAACCTATCAAGGATTCCACCATGCCCGGGTATCAGTTTCCCGTAATCTTTAATATTATAATTACGTTTGATTGCCGATGCTCCCAAATCTCCCACTTGAGAAATTGCTCCGCCGGCTGCACCGATGACAGCAAAAGAAATCACATCTACTCCTGCATTTCCCCAATGATTGATAGCCAGTGCATAGAGAACTCCAATCAGGGCTGCACCTGCAACTCCTCCAATCCCGCCTTCCACTGATTTTTTAGGGCTCAGCTTTGGAGCCATCTTGTGCTTTCCTATCAGTACTCCCACACAGTATGCACAAGTATCGCATCCCCAGGAACAGATAAAGACAAGCCACACTGTGAAGGCTCCGCCCGGAAGGATACGTATCTGATAAATATAGGACAGCATAACCGTTACATAGAATACTCCAAAAAAAACTGCCAGAAGCTGGTCTGCATGATATGTGGGATAAGAAAGCACCATAACAGCCATCAAACAGATGACTAATGCCATAAACAATCCCATAAACCAATGATGGAGTTCTCCCAACAGCCAGCCTTTACCCTGTGCATAGAGCAGACTGTCAAAGAGAATTCCAAATAAATATCCGCAGATTCCAAGCAGTTTGTTTTCCACATGAAATATCTTATATAATTCACGCATTCCAACCACACTGATTGAAGTCACAACAGCCCAAAGTATTGGCCCGCCTGATATAATCGTCACCAACGCAATGATGACCAGACAGATTCCGCTTAACAGTCTCGTCTTAAACATCCTGTTCCTCCTTTATCCCGCCAAATCGCCGCTCTCTACTATTATAATGCTCAATGGCCCGAATCAATTCCTCTTTTGTGAAATCCGGCCAGGGAACATCTGTAAAATAAAATTCCGAATATGCAAGCTGCCACAAAAGATAATTCGACAGCCTCAGTTCCCCGCTGGTCCGAATCAGCAAATCAGGGTCAGGAAGTTCACAGGTATCCAGATAAGAGGAATACAGTTTTTCGTCAATTTCATCCGGTTTCAGTTTCCCGGCCACGCAGTCCTGTGCCAGATGCCGCACAGCCCGAATCATCTCGTCACGGCTTCCGTAATTGAGTGCAATAGTAAAATTGAGTCCCCCATTGTTGCGGCTTGCAGCCTCTAATTCCCGAATCCGGCTTTTAATATCTTCATCCAAAGGAGCAATATCTCCGATTACCCGGATTTTCATATCATTTTTTTCGGCCGTTTTCAGACAGGTTTTCATATAATTTCGAAGCAGCTTCATCAGCGCATCCACCTCTGATTTCGGTCGGCTCCAATTTTCCGTAGAAAATGCATAGACCGTCAGATACTTTATTCCCATTCTCCATGCTTCCTCACAAATTCGCTCTACGTTCTTGCTCCCCTGAGCATGCCCATAATTCCTAGGCATTCCTTTGGCCTTTGCCCACCGTCCGTTCCCATCCAGGATAATTGCCACATGCCGCGGTACATTCATCACAATATCCTCCCTTTCTTATAACCAGTCATCTGACAGCAAAAAGGGATTGAGGCACCATCCTCAAATATATATGGCCCCTCAAATCCCCATCATACCTGACAACATATTGACACAGAAATACAAATTATACGGTCATAACTTCTTTTGTCTTCGTCTCTACTTCCTTGTCCACATTTTTGATATATTTATCTGTCATCTTTTGAAGTCTATCTTCCAAATCTTTAATTCCGTCCTCAGAGATGTCTGTTCCTTTTAACTTTTTAAACGCATCATTTCCGTCCCGGCGGATATTACGAATGGCTACTTTTGCCGCCTCGCCTTTTTTCTTCACATCCTTAGCCAGTTCTTTTCTTCGTTCCTCCGTAAGCTCCGGGAAAACCAGACGGATGGTGGAACCGTCATTGGTTGGATTGATTCCAAGATCAGAGACCAGAATGGCTTTCTCTATCACCTTCAGCATATTCTTTTCCCATGGCTGAATCTGAATCATACGCGCCTCCGGCACAGAAACGTTGGCCACTTGCTGAATCGGAGTAGGTGAACCATAATAATCTACAGTCAGTCTGTCCAACACATGCGGATTTGCACGTCCGGCCCGGATTGCTCCCAGTTCTCCGCCCAGGTTCTTCATTGTCTTGTCCATCTTCTCCTCATATACTTTTAATTTTTCATCCATCTTAATGTCCTCCTTGGATTTTTATAATATCATTTAAACCGTCACCTTAGTTCCGGTAAATCTGCCATCCACAGTCTTCACAATGCCGTCCTCTTCGTTGAGTCCGAATACCAGCATAGGCATCTTATTCTCCATGCAAAGAATCGATGCGGTCAGATCTACTGCCGCCAGTTTTTTATCAATCACTTCCTGGATGGAAATCTCATCGTATTTCTTCGCTTCCGGATTCAGTTTTGGATCACTGTCATAAATTCCGTCAATCGCTTTTGCCAGAAGCATGGCATCCGCTTCTATCTCAATTGCACGTAAAACCGCTCCTGTGTCTGTAGAAAAATATGGATGTCCTGTCCCGCCTGCAAAAAAGATGACCTTGCCTTCTTCCAGTGCTGCCACCGCGGCATCCTTTGAGAATAAAGATGTAAATGCACCACACACAAACGGTGTAAATACCTCTGTCTTCATTCCTACATGGCGGAAAATCTCCGATACATAAATGCAATTCATGACCGTCGCCAGCATCCCAATCTGATCTGCCTTCGTCCGGTCAATCGTCTCACTGGTGCGTCCTCTCCAGAAGTTGCCGCCTCCTGTTACGGCTGCAATCTGATAGCCCTGCTCCACCAGCTTCTTGACCTGCCTGGCTACTCCAATACAGGTTGCCTCGTCAAATCCAGACTTTTTTTCTCCTGCCAGAGCTTCACCACTTAGTTTTAACAATACTCTTTTCATGTCGCTGCTCCTTCATCTCTCATCAATTCTGACTTTGAGTAGTAAATACCTTAAAATGAAGTATAACATAACTTTCACATTTTGTCATGTATATATGCAGATGCCGGCGTTACATTTTTTCTCTTTTCGAATCCATTGATTTTTCTCCACTCTGCTGGTTCTTTTTTTGTAAAATTTTTGTCATTGGTTTTGGATATATCCATTCGGCCACAACCCAGGCAGTCAGACAGACAATTGCCAGCGACAGCATCTGATTCACCAAACCGGACATCTCAAATAGAAGAACAATCGCAGTAACCGGTGTGCGTAAAACTGCGGCAAAATATCCCGCCATCGCCAGTAATACAAAATTATTGATATAGACGGAATCCAGTCCAAAAACATTCACACCGATCATGGCAAACACGCCTCCCAGCAATGCGCCCAATGTCAAAACAGGGAAAACGTTCCCTCCTGGCGCTCCAGAGCCAAAACAAACCGCAGAAAACAAAAACTTTACTGCCAACGCAAGCACTGCCGCTCCTAACAACATGTTCCCTTCTGTCAAAGGCACAATCAATTCATTACCGCCTCCCAGAACAGAAGGCATCAAAAGTCCAAGTATCCCTGACAAGAAAAAAGCAATCATCAACTTCCCTGTTTGATTCAACTTTTTTGGCTTTTGATATAAAGCCTGCACTCTGAGCATCACCCAACTGTGAAATGCACCCAGAAAACCAAGCAATATTCCAAGCAGGAGTAACATCCAATAATACCGTTGCGGCAGCATACCCGACAGTTGAAATCGAAAAATGGGATAAGGACCGGTAATGCCAGATACCATAAAATCTGCTGTGATTGATGCTGTAAGTACAGATATAAACATTCCCATGGAGCTCTTTTTATAAATTTCCTCTAATGCAAATATCATTCCTGCAAGCGGTGCATGAAATGTGGCCGCCATTCCTGCTCCTGCTCCGCAGGTCATCAGACAGCGTTCCTCCTCTTCTCCCCGTCTTAATATCTGAGAAACCCCCTGTCCCGCCATGGCTCCAAGCTGTACAGAAGGTCCGCACCTTCCCAATGACAGGCCGCCCAGGATACAGAGGAAACCACCGGTCATCTTCGCCGGAATCACCCGCTTCCAATGCCGTGACAGGGTGCCGCTAATCTCCTTCTTTACCTGAGGAATTCCCCCGCCGGCAATCATTGGTTCCCACTTTATCAGCCGTCCCACAATGATTGCAAACAGCATCAGAACTGCAAACCAGCCTAGTATCCGCAGAGGATTTCCTTGAATAAACAGAAGCATACTCATCAGCCATTTTCCGGCATAGTTTAAAGCAATCCGGTATAACAGCACTACCATTCCGCCTGCAAGTCCGACCAGAATTCCCTCTGCGATCGAAATTGCAGATACTCTTTTATATTCTGTAGTATGAGGTTTCTCTTCCATTTCTCCCACCCTGTTTATGATGTTCTCTCGAAATCCATTCCGTATATATTTTACAGCCGATTTTATCAGCCGTACTTAAATTTAAGATACACCCCCTTCCCTAAAAAGTCAACCGGTTCATGCATGTGGTCCATGTACATGAATACTCGAAGCAATTTATGATTCCATACAGAATAAAGGAATCAAGAACTCTTCAAAGTACTAAATCTTGTAGTAAGACTCAAATTTTATCTGTCCCCTTTGTATATTAAGTTTCATACATATTCTGTCGATATAAAAGCATAAAGAAAATATTCAGAACGTATTATTGTGTTATTGTTTGTCAGGTTTTTAAGGAGGAATGCAGTATGAATTTCTTTACAGTTCAATCTTTGAACTCGTATACGAAAAATATGGAGATGGAGATGAAATGGCAGAAGCGGAAGGCTGACAGCGATTTCTCTGCGGACGGTACCAAGACCATAGATGATTGGGTAAAACAACAGGCTGATGAGATTCGGCAGTCTCAAAAAGACGGCTCTGCCAAGCTTCAGGCACAGATTGATCTGAAGTTAAACAGCGGACAGAAGCTCACTGCAGAAGAAAAAGAATATCTGAGAAAGAATAATCCTGAAGCTTATCAGCATGTGAAGAATCTGGAGGCTGAGCAGGAAAATTATGAGCGGGAATTAAAGAAATGTCAGACAAAAGACGAAGTGGAACGAGTTAAGATGCTTCATACCGCTGCTTCTTTGAGTGCAGTGAACAATATTATGAACAATCCAAATATCCCGGAAAATAAAAAATTCGAACTTGTTATGCGTGAACATCAGAAAAATTCTGCCCTTCAGGAATCCACAAGGGAATTCGTAGAAAGCGGCAGATATGCGAAACTGCCGACCGAAGCAGAACGATTGAAGGCAGAAAAAGACTTGAAAGAAGCCGAAGAGGCTGAACGCAATATCGACGATCCTACAAAGGATACCGCCAAAGAGGTTGTGGATAAAGAGGAAGAAAAGGCAGAGGAGACTTTGTCTGAAATCACAAAACAGGAAGAGAAGGAGCACGCAAAGGACGTACTCAATCAGCGCGAAATGACCCGTGAACAAGCGGAATTAACGCCTGAGGCCTTGAAGGTAAAACGTGCGAAGGCCCAAGCCGCATATAAGTCCATCGAGGCGGATATTCCGGTTGGAAAGACCATTGATGTGAAGGCAGAATAAGGCGGCTACAATCGACAAGATTGGATTTTTCCAGTTAAGTGTGTCAAGTTAATATGTAAGTTTTAGTGTGAACATTATAATCATATGAAAGAGGCAGGTTAAAAATCATCTGCCTCTTTTTATGCACTAATCTTCTTTACATCTCTTTCCTGAATTTCGCCACATAGTACTGCTCTATCCCATATCTTAGCGTGAATACTCCTATCAAAACCAAAGCCGGCCACAGTGGAGAATCCGAAAAATAAATCAGCGCGGCTACCAGAAGAATGCACCATTGGACAATATCGGCGCTCTTTGATTTTGCCATAAACCGGATTGTCCTATTCCTCTCATCCTGCCGCTCAATCTCCTCCTTGTGGACTAAATCGGGAAATTCTTTTTCATAAGACAGGCGATGCAGCATTTGTATACAGCAATTCGATAAAAAACCGCCGAAGAACAGGCAAAAACCACCTAGCCTCCTTATATTTTTGAATCCCGAAGATATACCAATAAATTCTAAAATGAGTCCTCCAATCAGTCCTATAATCAGCAATCCTTTTTTATGCTCCATACCTCTTCCTCCTCGCCCTTGGAAAGTTTACTTGTCATTTTTATTATAGTCAACGTAATACATAATGTCAAGTAAACTTTCCTTTTTATAATTCTTATTACATGATACACATATCAATCAAAAATCCATCGTCCTTTTTAATAACCTAAAACAAAAAAGAACCCCTGATTCACAAGAGTTCTCCAAAAGCTGTCTAGCGGAATTGAACCGCCGACCTCATCCTTACCAAGGATGCGCTCTACCGACTGAGCTAAGACAGCATCCGCACGTTGATATTAATATATCACACGCAACGGTATTACTATATAATAAAACCTACCCAATTGTCAACATTTTTTTCAAAATTTGTCATAAAATATTTTATCGGCATGATGCCATTTCAAAAGCATTACCACCCCCACAATGCATAGCCCTGCTCCAAAAAGAAACGCCAGAACCAGATTTCTCTCTGCCAATACGCCGAATACCAAATTGGTTCCTGCGCCAACGCTGTCCAGAATCATCGCGTGGATGCTCAATGCCGTAGCTCGATATTCCGTATGAATCTGCCGGTTCTGCATTTCCGTCTGAAAGGGTTGGAACAAACTGTTGGATATTCGAAGTGCCAGAATCCCACAGATTGATGGAAATGCTGTTTGTGACACTGCCAGTATGAGACAAGCAATAGCTGCAGTTCCACCGAAAATGATACCAGCAAAACGAATTCCTACTTTTTTCGTAAACCACGCAGAGCAGGCTCCGCACATACCGATAACCGTCACCACAATATAAACAGATCCAATCTGGAAATCTCCCATGCCGCATCTATCGTATTGAAGTTGATTTAGAAATACAGTAATCGTCTGATGGGTTTCTGACAAAAATGCCACTGCAATCAAAAACAGTAAAAGTGTTCTATTGGAGAGTACTTGGGACAATACTTTTCTGAACTGTCCCATATTAATCTGACTGTCTCCCTCTGTTCTTACATCAACAAGAGCCATAGAGAGGACTGCCGCCGCTCCATAGCTAAGTACAGTGAGCCACCCTGCAAGTGAATAATTATCACGAACAAATATGGAAAACACTGCTGCTGCAATCAACAATCCTGCCGTCATAAGGCTGTTATAAACTCCGAAAATCTTCTGGCTCTCCTTCCCTTCACAGGAAAGGTAAAGTATGCTGGTATCCACGCCGGACATCCCAGCCATCACAACGCTAAGCATAATCCGTTCCACAAGAAACCCTGCAAAATTTGAAGCCTGCCAAAATACAATCTTGGAAAGAAAATACAGAACACAACAGAATACCATTGTCTTCTTGTAACCAATTTTGTCCGCGACCACGCCCCATGCTACTTCCAATAAAATACAAAGAATCAGGGAGATACTTTCAATAAGCGTAATCTGAAAAACATCCACTCCCTGATCCTGTCGATATAGCGTTGCAACAGGCCCATAAAATACCATGCCCTGCAAAAATGCAATAGCATACATTAAATATATATTTCGTTTCATGATGAATAAATCCAGCAATCGTCATAATTTTTCTGAATCCAATAGAATTGTAAAAGGTCCGTCATTCACCAGACTCACCTTCATCTCTGCTCCAAAACTCCCGGTCTCTACAACCGAAATTTTTTCACGGCATTTAGTAATAATATATTCATAGAGCGCATTTGCTTTGTCTGGTGAGCCAGCCTCTGTAAAGCTCGGACGATTCCCCTTCTTACAGTTTGCATACAAGGTAAACTGTGAGACCAAAAGCAGACTTCCGTCCACATCCGTCAAGGATAGGTTGCTCTTTCCGTTCTCATCTTCAAAAATCCGAAGCCCTGTCAGCTTCTTTACCAGTCTGTCGGCAATCTCTTCAGTATCCGCCTCTGCCACTCCAATCAACACCAGAAATCCCTTGCCAATATTTCCGATATTCTCTCCATCTACAGCCACACTGGCCTCTGTCACACGCTGAATTACAAATCTCATCCCTTCGCCTCTCCCCTATATAAACCAATCTCTATTTTCTGTCCAATAGCTTTCCTGCCTTTGCTTTAATCCTCTGCAAAGCATTATCCACTGTTTTCGGACTCTTGTTCAAAATTTCCGCAATCGTGCGGTAATCTGTCCCCATCAAGTGAAGATAAAGCACATGGTTTTCCAATGAACTCAAAGATTCCTTCAGAGTTTCAATAAAAACTTCCGTATATTCTTTCCCAAAATACAGTACTTCCGGATTATTATCCACCTGGGACCGGATAGTATCAATCAACGGCACATCCCGATTCTCTTCCCCGTCCTCACCCATCTCGTATAACGACACATAGGAATTTAAGGGAAGATGCTTTTTTCTCTTAGATGCCTCAATGGCACTGTACATCTGACGGGATACACATAATTCTGCAAAGCTCTGAAAACTGTTTCCCTGCTGTGCGTCAAAGCTCTGCACAGCCTTCATCAGTCCAATCATCCCCTCCTGAATCAGATCATCATTCTCCCCGCCAATTAGAAACATTTCCCTTGCTTTCCGCCGAACCATGGACTTATATTTTACCATCAGATAATCCATAATCTCTGTTTCTCCAGAGCGCAGATCTCCTATAAGCTGTTCATCGGTCAATGTATGATATGTCCCCATAGCCCCTCCAATTCCTAAACTCAGGACTTATTCATCCTCTGACGTACAATTTCATAAGACAATACCCCTGCTGCAACAGACGCATTTAACGAATCAATTTCTCCCTTCATCGGGATTCCGGCCATAAAGTCACAATTCTCCTTAACAAGCCTTCCAACGCCTTCTCCCTCGTTTCCAATCACCAATCCAATTGGTCCCGTCAAATCCAACCCGTACATGGAATCTCCTGCCATATCTGCACAGACGAACCAAAGGCCCTCTTTCTTTAAATCTTCCATCGTTCTCGCAAGATTGGTGACCTTAGCTACCGGAGTATAATTCAACGCCCCCGCAGATGTCCTTGCCACGGTAGCGGTCAATCCCGCCGCCCTTCGCTTAGGAATGATCACACCATGTGCTCCTGCAACATTGGCTGTCCGAATAATCGCCCCCAGATTATGTGGGTCCTCAATATTATCCAGCAAAATTAAGAATGGCGCCTCCCCACGGGACCTGGCCAGTTCTAACATATCCTCGACCTGCGCATACTCATATGCCGCTGCAAATGCGATGACCCCTTGATGCTTCCCGGTGTCTGAAATCTGGTTGAGCCGTTCTTTCCCAACAAAATTCAAAATCGTATCATGCTTCTTAGCCTCCCGGATAATCGTACGAATTGGACCATCCTGGCATCCATCCAGTACAAACACTTTGTCAATTGTTTTTCCAGAACGAAATGCCTCTAAAACCGGATTTCTTCCTTCTATAACGAGTACATCTTCCCTTTCGCTGTTCTGCTTTTTTTCATTCGCCATGATTCGGTTCCTTTTCCTTTAGACTGTCTAGCCCGATTTTTACAAGCTGCATCAGGCGTGAATATTCTTTTTTCAGATACAAAAATCCTAGAAGAGCCTCGAATCCCGTTGCTCTCCGGTAGTCCGTGATGGTCTGGTTTTTCGCAGGCGATACGGATTTCGTATTCCTTCCCCTGCGGTAGATTACATGCTCCTCCTCTGTCAGATGAGGCTGCATGGCACGCATCATCAATGATTGGGCAGATGCCTGTACATAGCTGCTGGTTTCCTCATGCAGCTTATGTACAGGCTTATTGCCATAGCTTATAACCATATTTTTGATGATCAGATCATACACACAATCTCCGATATATGCCAGTACAAGGGGGGCACAGCTATCCACATCCACTTCTTTTAGCTGCAGCATTTCCCTCATGCAATCATCAAATTCAAATGTCATGCTCTTTTCCATTGTACCCCTTCTCGTGTATCCTTTAAAACAATTCCTCTCTCCAACAATTCGTTCCGAATCTCGTCGGCTCTGGCAAAATTCTTTTCCTTCCTTGCCGCCTGTCTTTCGGCAATCAAAGCCTCAATATCCGCATCCAGCAGTTCTTCCTTTTTCTCCACGATAATTCCCAGTACATCTGTCAGCTTTACAATCAGCCCCAACAATCCCTGCAGATATTCGACAGACCTCTCGCCATCTGCTGTTGTATTTGCATACTTCACAAGTTCAAAGACGGCTGACACGGCATCTGCCGTGTTAAAATCATCGTCCATCGCTTTTTCGAAACTATCCACAAACTCCCGCGTTTTAGCAAACATTTCCTGCTCGCCCTCATCCATCGTCTTTTCAGCCGCATTTGCAATCAGGAAACGAAGATTCTCTACTGCTGTCAAAATTCGTTCTAACCCGTTTTTCGCCGATTCCATGAGCTCTGCACTGAAATTTAACGGACTCCTGTAATGTGCACTCAGCATAAAGAAACGCAAAACCTGAAGGTCATATTTTTCACTGATCTCGCGGACTGTGAAGAAATTACCTAATGATTTTGACATCTTCCGGTTGTCAATATTCAAGAATCCATTATGAAGCCAATATTTTGCAAATTCTTTGCCATTTGCCGCCTCACTCTGGGCAATCTCATTTTCATGATGAGGGAAGATCAAATCCTCACCGCCTGCGTGAATGTCAATCTGTTCTCCTAAATATTTCTTCGACATCTCAGAGCATTCGATATGCCATCCCGGACGTCCTTCACTCCACGGAGACTCCCACGCCGGCTCCCCTTCTTTTTTCGGCTTCCACAATACAAAATCCAACGGATCTTCTTTCTCATCCTCGCCTGTCACAAGAAGAGAACGGTTCCCAGAACGCAGATCATCCAGATTCTTATGGGACAGTTTCCCGTAATCCTGGAATTTTCTGGTACGATAGTATACCGTACCATTCTTCTCATATGCAAAGCCCTTTTCAATTAAAGTACGGATCATCTCTACCATACCGCCAATCTCCTCCGTTGCCAGAGGATGAACAGTCGCTGGCCGCACATTCATGGCTTCCATATCCTTCTTGCATTCCGCGATATAACGTTTGGAAACCTCCTCGGCAGTAATCCCCTCCTCCAGAGCTTTTTTAATAATTTTATCGTCTACATCTGTAAAATTGGACACAAAGTTTACATCATATCCCTTATATTCAAAATATCTGCGCACCGTGTCAAATACGATCATGGGCCTTGCATTTCCTATGTGGATAAAATTATACACAGTCGGGCCGCACACATACATTTTCACCGTTCCCTCTTCTAAAGGTTCAAACTCTTCTTTCCTTTTTGACATAGTATTATATAATTTCATGACTATTTCCCCTTCTTCCTGATGTCTTGTATCCATTTCTCCAGCTCCCATATCTTTCCGCGAAGCTGTTCATTCTCATGCTGAAGTGTCCTTATATCATTCAATACCGGGTCCGGCAGATGAATATGGTCCATCTCAGAGCGCGGCACCTTCTGGTTGCCCATCTTCACAACACGTCCTGGTACTCCTACTACCGTACAGTTCGGAGGTACCTCCTCCAGCACCACAGAACCTGCACCAATCTTAGAGTTTTCTCCAATCGTAAAGGAACCCAGAATCTTGGCACCCGCACTGACCATCACATTATCTTTTAAGGTCGGATGACGTTTTCCTCTTTCTTTTCCGGTTCCTCCCAGTGTTACTCCCTGGTAGAGCGTCACATTATCTCCGATAATTGTCGTCTCCCCGATGATCACGCCGCTGCCGTGATCGATAAACAACCCTTTCCCTATCCGTGCGCCCGGGTGAATCTCAATCCCCGTCTTTCGCGCTGCCCTCTGAGAAATCCAGCGAGCCAGAAAATAATGCTTCTTCCGATATAGCTTATGTGCCAGCCGGTAGCTCAAAATCACCTTAAAGCTTGGGTAAAGCAGCACTTCCATATTAGATTTGATTGCAGGATCTCTCTCACGGATTACATTGATTTCCTCTTTAATATAAGATATCATTCCCATATGTGGCCTCCTAAATTTGTAACCAAAAACACCATCTCAAAAATGTATGCAGAAAACATCTCGTTTGCGAATGTATTCTCACATTTTCTTTTTTATCAGACAATCTCATTCAGCCAGACACGCTGAAGCGGCTGCAATTTTTCAAATTCCTTTTTTAATTGCTCCGTCAGAATGACATCTTCTTCCTCTGTGATTTCTTCAATAGTACGATATCCGAACAACAGGCTTGTCAGTGCCCCAATTGTCAGCACGCCTTCGGAGTCTTCTGTCTCTCTGACCTGCACCTTCCATTCAGTGCTCTCCCCGCCTTGTATCCGATAAATACGACTGTTTTGCGGCAGAATGGAGTCCAGGACGGCAAAGGAACAGTCCAATACTTCCCCTTTACGTACCTTCATGCAGGCGAGCAGACTGGCCAGATGCAGAATCCGCACCATAATCAGTGGTTGTTCTTTTTTCCCGCCTTCCCAAGCATATACCTTTGCAGGCTGCGTCTTATCACACATCAGCTCACAGACCGATTTCTGGAACAAAGACTCATATCCATTGAGATAAAGCGGTTCGCGTATTTCCAATCCATCCTCATCAGAATAGAAAAAGAGGCCCACAAGCTCTCCATCCACCCGCATCATACGGATTCCGCCATTCTCACTCTGCTGTTCAAAAATCTGTGTCTGATAGTATTGCATATCACGTACCGCATAGACTTGCCATCTCTTTGTAAAATGCGTCTGTACAAATTCTGCAATCTCCTGTGCATCTCCCAACGAAGCATCCGAAAACACTTCCTTATGAATCTTCTTCGTATCCTCAGATACTCCCACTCCTCTTTCTCCGTTTTCCAGTGTTGCCGATAAGGCAGGTTCATCCGGACATGCATAAAAATCTTCTGTCTGTCTCTGGGTATATACAAACCGAAAATCATAAGGTGTATAAATCTGCTCTGCCGCCGGCATCAAAAAAGTAAAAGGTTCTTTTTTGTTATACATATCCTGCATTGCCTTGCGCAGAAGCTGCCCCATATAACCGCGTCTGCGGTAAGGCTCCTCTGTAGCAACTGCTATTACATAATGACATAAATAAGAAGTTTCTTCCATCTGCACCATATAAGGATTTAGCTGGAGCATGGAGCGAATCGCGCCGTCCTCCTCGATGACAAAGATTTCATTCTCTTTCGTTTTAAAATAATAGTAATAATCCAAAAACGCCTTTGTGTCCTCAGGAAATACACATTCCCACAATGCCCTTGTCTTATGATTTTCCGTTTGTTCCAGTTTCCGCAGCTCCATCTTTTTCTTTCCTCTTCTGCCCTGTCAGGCCTGGTGTTTCGGACACCCTGAACATGCCTCACATGCCCTGTCGTCTCCAGGAGTCACATCAAAGCTGCTATAATTCGTAATTTTCTCTAGCAGACAGACGGCCTGAGATGATATTCCTTCTCCAGTCCCGGTAAATCCAAGCCCTTCCTCTGTCGTCGCCTTAATATTCACCTGCTCTATTGATATATTTAATGCATCTGCAATATTTTTTCTCATATTCTCAATATGTGGCAACATCTTCGGACGCTGCGCAATAATTGTAGCATCAATATTTTCTATGATATACTGCTGCTCTTCCAACAGATGCCCCACATGCGCCAAAAGAGATACACTGGAAATTCCTTTATATTTTGGATCGGTATCCGGAAAATGCTTCCCGATATCTCCCAAAGCTGCTGCTCCCAGAAGAGCGTCCATAACAGCATGTATCAATACATCCGCATCCGAATGTCCTAAAAGCCCCTTCTCATATGGAATCTTTACTCCTCCAAGTATCAGCTCTCTTCCTTCTGTTAGTCTATGAACATCGTATCCCATTCCAACGCGCATACTCATTTCTCCTTGTCCTTCTTTTTCTACAGTTCTTTAGTATAACCCAGGCAAATGGACAATAGTAACAATTTTATTCAATACCGTTATTTTTCCAGACCATGGTATCCGGTCCTACTTTCTGCAGCTGCACGGTTGCAGCATTTTGTATAGAATCTCTCCCCTGCGGTCTATCCTCCTTTTTTTGCTCCTGATAAGGAGGGCGCTTTGACACCAACACCTGCTTTTCCTCCTGCGATATCGTCATCGGCGCTGTCCGAAATATGGATGCATCACGCACAGGTCTTTCTGCAGCAGTTCCTACCTGCTCTTCGGAATGTTGTAAAGCATGAGTATTCATTTTCTTTTTCAGGACACTTCCAAAAAGACTGATCATATATCCTGCTCCAACCAGTATAAATATAGAAGAAACCACGCACATAGTGCGGAAATTGCTTGGCCGTACATTCAAAACAATCTTGAGCAGTGCTGCTCCTACAAAGATAAGATATATTCCAACCAATAGTTTCAAGATGAAAACAAATCTTCTGCCCATGCTTTATCCTCCGTTTAAATATCCTTATAAACGAAAAAGAAGAGTCCGCAATTGAAACTCTTCTTTTCAATAGCGGAAACTGGATTTGAACCAGCGACACCACGGGTATGAACCGTGTGCTCTAGCCAACTG
>CANOBT010000094.1 GCA_947564305.1 uncultured Lachnospiraceae bacterium
GGGTGCACTTGACAAATTTAAGTATGAGGTAGCAGACGAACTGGGAGTACCGTTGACAGACGGTTACAATGGTGACTTGACTTCCAGACAGAATGGTTCTGTCGGTGGTTATATGGTCAAGAAAATGATTGAACAGCAGGAAAAGCAGATGGCTGGCAGATAGGTAAGTTTACAAATAGCTGTTACCGTTTGTGGAAAATGAAGTCGAGAATTGTAACAAATAGCTAAGAAAAGAGCACTTGGGATTGACCTGAGTGCTTTTTTCTGCTAAAATTCACATGATTAATGCAAAAAGGTGCAAGAAGCCAACAGCATGAAGCGACAGTCCAGAGCTGCAGCAAATATTTTATGGCAGTTTTTTCGTAGAAAGGGGCGATTATGAGAGTCATAGCGGGAAGTGCAAGACGTTTAAAATTGAAAACACTGGATGGAGTGGATACACGGCCGACAACAGATCGGATTAAAGAAACATTATTTAATATGATAGCCCCTTATCTCTATAACTGTACGTTTCTTGATCTGTTCAGCGGCAGTGGAGGGATTGGAATTGAGGCTCTTAGCCGAGGTGCGCGTGAGGCTGTTTTTGTAGAACGGAATCCTAAGGCCGTGTCCTGTATCAAGGAGAACTTGAAGTCTACAAGACTGGAGGAAAGGGCCGTCGTATTAACTCAGGATGTTCTGATGGCTCTACGGCAGTTGGAAGGAAAAAAAGAGTTTCGTTATATTTTTATGGATCCACCCTACCGGCAAGGACTGGAGAGGGCGGTATTGGAGTATTTATCGGAGTCCTCGCTTGTACATGAGGATACAGTGATGATTGTAGAGGCATCTAAGGAAACAGATTTTGCCTATTTGAATGAGCTTGGGTTCACCTTACTAAAGGAAAAAATCTATAAAAGCAATAAACATGTTTTTCTGGAAAAGGCAGGAAAGGAAGAGATATGCTAAGAGCGATTTATCCGGGCAGTTTTGACCCTGTCACGTATGGACACTTGGATATTATGAAAAGAAGCTGCAAAATAGTGGATGAACTGGTTGTCGGAGTATTGAATAATAATGCGAAAATGCCGTTGTTTTCTGTCGAAGAACGTGTTAAAATATTAAAGGAAGTGACAAAAAATTTTCATAACATAGCGATTGTACCCTTTGACGGCCTGCTGGTAGACTTTGCCAGGAAGATGGATGCAGCACTTATTATCCGAGGCTTGCGTGCAATCACAGATTTTGAATATGAGCTGCAGATGTCCCAGACTAATCATAAGTTGGAGTCTGGTGTAGAGACAATGTTTTTGACGACCAGTATAGAATATTCCTACTTAAGTTCAACGACAGTGAAAGAAATCGCTGCTTTTGGGGGCGATATTTCATTATTTGTACCGGATGTGGTAGGAAAAGAATTGAAAGAGAAGATGAAAGCGAAAAGGAGCGTGTAAGTTATGAGCAGCCGTATTGAGCAGATTATTGAGGAAATCGAAGAGTATATTGACAGAGATTGTAAATATCAGCCTCTGTCTACTACAAAGATTATTGTGAACAAAGAACATTTGGACGAGCTTCTCAGGGAGCTCCGCATGAAGACTCCGGACGAGATCAAGCGGTATCAGAAGATTATTGCCAACCGTGATGCAATCCTGGCGGATGCCCAGGCAAAGGCAGATGCAATGATTGAGAATGCTCAGGTACAGACGACAGAACTGGTTAGTGAGCATGAGATTATGCAGCAGGCTTATGCCCAGGCCAACGAGATTGTGACTCAGGCTACGGCCCAGGCTCAGGAGATTGTGGACAATGCTACGATTGAAGCCAATGAGATTCGTGCCGGAGCGGTTCAATATACGGATGATCTGATGGCCAATGCGGAGAGTATTATAGGTCATACTTTGGATAGTTATACGACAAAATATGATGGATTGATTAATTCTTTACAAGAGTGCTATGCTGTCGTACAAAATAACCGCAGGGAATTGGTTATGCAGAATGAAGGATCTGATGCATACGAACCGCAGCCGGGAGACATGCAGTAATCAGGAATTGAGCATAAATAACTTATGAGCAGTTTTTTCACAGAATCAGTGCAGGTATAAGTAGAGACAACCCAATAGACTGGCAGTCAGCGCGGCTGCCAGTTTTTGTGCAATATAGGGAAGGATAGGAAAACCGGCTTTGTGTACCATGCACTGTGTCTGTGCGGCAGCGCAAAATCCTCCGAAGGAGGTAAGGCCCAGAATGGCCGGATACAAAATGTTTAAGGGGAGTCGCATTTCACGCAGTAAGACCAGTCCATTGGTAATTTCCAGAAGTGGGAGAAATGCATGAAGCGTAGGTATTTGCATTGGGAGAGATTCAAATAGTGACAGAAGGACAGAGAACAGGATAATATATCCCCCCACTTTTACTAGCGTTTCAAAGCTGTCCATAATACAGTTATCGACTTCCTGAAAGGACCAGGCGGTTTTTGAGTGACAGACTTTTTTTAGATTATAGAATGAGCAGTTTTTGCGGGTAAAGAAGCTGACGATGACAGGGGAAATTATCAGGATTACAAGAGTTGGGACGAGTAAGGCGTCATTGCCCAGCGTTTTCCAAACAACAAAATTCAGGATGAATACGGGACTGGAATTATTGCAGAAAGAAAGCAGGTATTGTCCTTCTTTTTTTGAAATATAGCCTGATACAGCCAAATCTGCGGCTGTCTTGGCGCCCATAGGATATCCGCATAGAAATCCGGTGACAACCGCGAAGCTTCCATTTTGGGATACGTGGAAAATACGGGTTAGAATGGTGCCGAATGCGGAACTGATGAGATGCATGTTTCCGGTAGTCATCAGTAAGTTGGTGATGAGCAGGAAGGGAAACAGGGTTGGAAGGATAATTTGAAACCAAAGAAGAAGTCCTTCACTTGCACCGGTAAACACAGCCTTGGGGGAGACAAGCATAATAACAAATAAGATTACGATTCCGATTCCTTTTAAGTTACGATTCATTCCATATCCTGCTGTTTTTCATCTGGGTTAGTAAAGATATATGAAACAGGTTGATTTTTTATGTCCACTGTGACAAAATGAAAGTTAGCAATAAAATCGAAAGGAGAATAAAGATGGCAGTATTAGAAAAAACAGAACCAAAAGAAGTCTTTCGTTTTTTTGAAGAATTGAGTCAGATTCCAAGAGGAACTTATCATACAAAAGAGGTCAGTGATTATTGTGTGAAGTTTGCACAGGACAGGAACCTGGAAGTTATCCAGGATGCGTGGAACAATGTGATCATCAAAAAGCCAGGGACAAAAGGATATGAGGGAAGCGAGCCCATCATTATCCAGGGACATTTGGATATGGTATGCGAAAAAACAGCCGATTCCAATCATGACTTTTTGAAGGCCCCGTTGGAATTGATGATTGAAGACGGATTTGTGACAGCGAAGGATACGACTCTTGGTGCAGATGACGGGATTGCAATTGCGTTTGCTCTGGCGATTCTGGACAGTGAGATGTTGGAGCATCCGCCGGTGGAGGCTGTGTTTACAGTAGATGAAGAGGTCGGTATGGACGGTGCCGCCAATATTGATCTGTCCGTATTGAAGGGCTCCATGCTTCTGAATCTGGATTCAGAGGATGATGATACGCTGACCGCGGGCTGTGCCGGAGGATTTCGGTTTTCTTGTGAAATACCTGTTGAGAAAAAGACGGCTCAGGGTATGGGGATACAGGTAGAAATTTATGGATTAAAGGGCGGTCATTCCGGCGTAGAGATTGACAGGCAGCGGGGAAATGCGAATAAACTGGCAGGACGGCTTCTCTGCCATCTGGGTACACAGCAGAATCTCTGTCTGGCAGAGATTCACGGAGGCGCCAGGGATAATGTGATTCCGTCTGTGAGCCAGACGACTCTTGTTGTGGAGGATGGACAAAAGGCAATCCGGATAATTCAGAGTATGAAAGAAGTCTGGCAGCAGGAATTTGGGGCGGATGATCCAGATTTAGACATTAAAGTTACAGAACTGGGGGAAAAGGAGTATACTGTTTTTACAGAGGAATCGCAGAGAAAAGTTATCAGTTTTTTAGTGAATTGTCCAAATGGTGTGGACGAATACAGCCGTTCTCTGGAAGGTCTGGTGGAAACCTCAGATAATCTGGGAGTCGTGGAGACAAAAGAAAAGTGTGTACGGTTCATGGTTTTAGTCAGGAGCGGCGTTTCCTCCAAGATGGGCGAATTTAAGGAGCGTCTTGCCTGCCTTGCAGATATGGTGGGTGGAACATGGAGCGTTGACAGTGAGTATCCGGCATGGATGTATAAAGAACATTCCAGGATTCGTCCGATCACAGTGGATGCTTTTGAAGAAGTGTTTGGAATACGGCCTAAGGTTACGACCATTCATGCGGGTCTGGAATGCGGGCTTTTAAGTGGGAAAAAGCCGGAATTAGACTGTATTTCGTTTGGCCCCAATATGCTGGATATCCATTCTTTCCATGAACGGTTGGAGATTGCTTCTACACAGAAGATATGGAATGTGCTGAAAATTATTTTAAAGAGATGTAAATAATCCACCGAAGCCGGTCATATATTTAGCAGGAAAGTGGATTAAGGCGGATTGTTTTTGAGAAAGAATGATTTAAAGGCAAAGATTTATTTCCTGAAAAGACGCCGGGCGATGCGTAAGAATACATCAGCCCTTCATAAAATGGTACGGTATATTTTGTATTGTGTACTGCTCTGTTTTTTTCTGGTAATCGGTATTAATGCTATGACCTCACATAGCAGATATGAGAGACTGCGTATCAGCGTATCAGAGTCAGAAGGATACCGCAGGCAGAGAATGGATGCTGCGATGCTGGACTATATATGTAAACTTGAAAAACCGGGTATGGACCTGGGGATTTACTGGTTGGAAAATAAGTTTGGCCAGGAAGCGTTTCGGCATCCATATACTGTGGAATCCTTCCGGAAATTGGAAAAGATATGGTCGAAAAAGCAGGGATTTGAAGACTATTGTATGAATTGTGAGGCCATCTGGGATGAACTGCAGTATTTTCCTGTGCCTGAGCCGTCAAATCAAACAGAGATGGAAGTGACTTTTGAAGACTCATGGATGTTTGAGCGCAATTACGGTGGAAAACGCGGGCACGAAGGGACGGATATCATGGCGTCTGTAAATAAGCGAGGTGTCTATCCTGTTATCAGTATGACAGATGGAACAATTCTCCATAAAGGCTGGTTGGAGCAGGGTGGATACCGGCTCGGGATTACGGCTCCAGGGGGCGCCTATTTTTATTATGCTCATCTGGATTCTTATGCAGATGTGGAGGAGGGGGATACGGTAAAAGCGGGAGATTTGCTTGGATTTATGGGAGATACAGGCTACAGTGAGGTGGAAGGGACGACCGGTAACTTTCCGGTGCATTTGCATGTGGGGATTTATCTTGTATTGGATGATAAGGAAATCAGTGTGAACCCATATTATCCACTTCGATATTTGGAGAGCCGTAAAATCAAGTGCGCATATTAAGGATAAAATATTATGAAGAAGACAGAACAGAGAATGAGATTACCAGAAGCATTTGAAGAGAAGATGAAAGTACTTTTGCAGGAGGAATATGAAAGCTATCTGCAGTGCTTTGAGGAACCCCGGCATTATGGGCTTAGAGTAAATACGAAAAAAATCTCTGTAGAAGAGTTTCAAAACATTGCCCCTTGGCCATTGACTCCGGTTCCATGGATTCCCAACGGGTTTTATTATGACGGGGAGCAGGTGCAGCCGGCGAAGCATCCGTATTATTTTGCAGGATTGTATTACTTGCAGGAACCCAGTGCTATGACTCCTGCAAGCAGGCTTCCTGTAGAACCAGGAGATTGTGTGTTGGATGTGTGTGCAGCGCCGGGCGGAAAAGCCACGGAATTAGGAGCGCTGCTCCAGGGAAAAGGAATGCTTGTAGCCAATGATATCAGCAATTCCAGGGCGAGAGGTTTGTTAAAAAATTTAGAATTATGTGGTATCGGAAATGTACTGGTCACCAGTGAGGAGCCGGGAAAGCTCGTGCCATATTTTCAGGAATATTTTGATAAAATTTTGGTGGATGCTCCTTGTTCGGGGGAGGGCATGTTCCGAAAGGAGAAAAAGATGATTCGGGCATGGGAGGAGCATGGACCAGAGTATTTTTCCAAGCTGCAGAAAAGTATTGTGACACAGGCTGCCGCCATGCTGAAACCGGGAGGAATGATGCTATATTCTACCTGCACCTTTGACTCACGGGAAAATGAGCGGATGATAGAATATCTGCTGGACTGTTGTCCCGATATGGAAATCTATGAGATGGAGGGCTATGAAGGATTCTGCAAAGGCCGTCCGGAATTTACGGAAAGCAAACACCCGGATTTCCAAAAGACCGTTCGGATTTTCCCGCATAAGATGGAAGGGGAAGGACACTTTCTTGCTTTATTGAAAAAGAGGGGAGCTTCTGAAAAAAAAGAATCCTCCAATCACGGCAGAACGTTATCGTCCAGGCAAATGAGCGGAACGAACAGGTATAAAATACCCGAGGAATTAGAAGAATTTTTAGGAAGTGTGAATTGGAAAATTGAGAAGGAACGGCTGGAATTTCGAGACGGGCGGGCATACTATATGCCGGAAGAGATGCCGAAGTTACAGGGAATCCGTTTCTTACGTTCCGGACTGCTTTTGGGAGAATTGAAAAAGAACCGTTTTGAACCTAGTCAGGCTCTGGCAATGTGTCTGAAAAAAGAGGAGTATGAAAAGATATTAGATTTTTCAGTGAAGGATGCCCGTGTTATCCGATACTTGAAAGGGGAGACTTTGGAAGTGGAGGATTTGGTTTCACCGAAAGAAAAAGGTTGGTATCTGGTCTGTGTGGATGGTTATCCGCTGGGATTCGGGAAACTCTCTTCCCAGACTTTGAAGAATAAATATTTGCCGGGATGGCGGTGGGTATCGTAGGAAAACTTTGTTTATGTTGTGGATAAGCACAGAATTGCAAAGTGACGAAATGTGATTTTGGTTTTATCCAGGTGAAGGAGGAACAGGATGAAGCTGCGTCTGGACAGATATCTGTCAGAGAGTGGGCTGGGTACGAGAAGCGAAGTGAAAAAGGCAATCCGGATGGGACAGGCAGAGGTGAACGGTGAAATCGTGCAAAAGCCGGAATACAAGGTGGATACAGAGACGGATCAGGTACTGTTTTCCGGGAAACCGGCAGTGTATGCAGAGTATGAATACTATATGCTGAATAAGCCTGCCGGGGTGATTTCTGCTTCCACGGATTCCAGACAGCGATGCGTGGTAGATTTGATTTTAAGCCGCCGCAGGACGGATTTATTTCCTGTGGGACGACTGGATAAAGATACAGAAGGACTCTTGCTCATCACAAATGACGGCGGGCTTGCCCATCGGCTGTTGTCACCGAAAAAGCATGTGGACAAGGTGTATTACGCCAAAATTCAGGGCCAAGTGACGCAGGAGGATGTAGATGCTTTCGCAGAAGGTGTAGACATTGGAGAGGAAAAGCCCACACTTCCGGCTGTGCTTAGGATTTTAGTCTCAGAAGAGGTATCCGAAGTGGAATTGACCATACAGGAGGGAAAATTTCATCAGGTGAAACGGATGTTTCAGGCAGTGGGAAAGGAAGTCTTGTATCTGAAGCGGCTGCAGATGGGAACACTTGTATTGGATAAGACATTAAAACCGGGGGAATACCGGACATTAAATAGAAATGAGTTGGACATGTTATGTTAAAAGGAAAAAAAGCAGTGATATTTGATATGGATGGGTCTTTGGTAGACTCGATGTGGATATGGCTAGAGGTAGATAAGCAATACATGGGGAAGTATAGTCTTTCTGCCCCGGAAAATTTTTACCAGGATATTGAGGGCAGGAGCTTTATCGAAACAGCCCAATATTTTCTTGATGCATTTCCGACATTGGCCTTTACCGTAGAAGAGGTATGTAAAGAATGGACAGAAATGGCAATCGAGATGTATCAGACCCGTGTCCCGTTAAAAGAGGGCGCGGAAGAATTCTTAAGGCGCATGGACGAGCAGGGGATTTTGATGGGAATTGCCACCAGTAATTCCAGAGAGCTGGCAGAGGTGGTACTAAATGCATTGCATGTACGGCAGTATTTTACGGCGATTATTACATCGGATGAGGTGCGGCGGGGAAAGCCGGAGCCAGACGTATATCTGAAGGCAGCGGAAGAGTTACAGGTGCTTCCAAAAGAGTGTTTGGTGTTCGAGGATGTTCCCAATGGCATCCGGGCAGGAAAAAACGCAGGGATGAGCGTATGTGCTGTTCATGATTCTTTTTCCATTCCTTATGAAACGGTAAAGAGGGAACTGGCAGATTTTTATATTCATGATTACAAAGAAATCTGGAATGAAACTTATGAGATCTGTGGAGAATAGTATGCGACAGCCTTTTTTACCGTTATGCAGGAAAGATATGGAGAATCGGGGATGGGAGCAGGTGGATTTTGCGTATGTCATCGGAGATGCCTATGTAGACCATCCATCCTTCGGTCATGCCATCATCAGCCGCCTTTTGGAAGCTCACGGTTACCGGGTGGGCATCATTTCCCAACCGGACTGGAAGGATGAAAAAAGTATTGCCATATATGGAGAGCCGCGTCTTGGATTTCTCGTGTCTGCCGGAAATATGGACTCTATGGTGAATCATTATTCGGTATCTCGAAAACGGCGGCCCATGGACGCTTATACAGCAGGCGGAGTGATGGGAAAGCGGCCGGACTATGCGGCTGTTGTCTATGGAAATCTGATTCGCAGAACATACAAGGATACACCTGTCATCTTGGGAGGGATTGAGGCCAGTCTCAGACGGATGGCTCATTATGACTATTGGTCTGATAAGTTAAAACGCTCGATCCTCCTGGATTCGGGGGCTGATATTGTTTCTTATGGGATGGGGGAGCGCTCAATCCTTGAGCTTGCACAGGCTTTGGATTCCGGAATTGCAGTACAGGATTTGACCTATGTGGACGGCACAGTCGTAAAGGTGAAGAATCTGGACTCCATCTATGATGCAATCCTGCTGCCGTCCTATGAGGAGTTGAAAGCAGATAAGAGAAAATATGCTAAGAGCTTCTATACGCAGTATTGTAATACGGATGCGTTTTCCGGAAAACGTCTGGCAGAGTGCTATCAGGGACATCTGTATGTGGTGCAGAATCCGCCTTCAAAACCATTGACGCAGATGGAGATGGATGATGTGTATGGTCTTCCCTATCAGTATACTTATCATCCGTCCTATCAGTCTTCGGGAGGTGTGCCTGCTATTGAAGAAGTCCGGTTCAGCCTGACCAGCAGCCGTGGATGCTTCGGCGGATGCAGCTTTTGTGCTCTCACATTTCATCAGGGCAGAATCATCCAAAGCCGGAGCAAAGAATCTTTGTTGACAGAGGCGAAAAGGATGACAAAACAGAAGGATTTCAAGGGTTATATCCATGATGTGGGCGGTCCTACCGCAAATTTTCGGCATCCTTCCTGTGAAAAGCAAAAGAAGACAGGGGTCTGTCCAAAGAAACAATGTCTGTTTCCAAAGCCTTGTAAAAATCTGAGAGCAGACCACAGGGAATATGTGGAACTTCTGCGGAGTCTGCGGAAACTTCCGGCTGTGAAGAAAGTGTTCATTCGTTCCGGAATTCGGTTTGATTATCTGCTGGCAGATACAGATCAGACTTTTTTGAAGGAGCTTTGTTCGTTCCATGTGAGCGGGCAGCTAAAGGTGGCGCCGGAGCATGTGTCGGATGCTGTCCTGGAATTGATGGGAAAGCCGAAAAATCAGGTGTATAGAGAATTTGTAAAGAAATTTACAAAGATGAATGAGCGTTTGGACAAAAAGCAGTACCTTGTTCCTTACCTGATGTCCTCGCATCCTGGTTCTACTTGGAAGGAAGCAGTGGAACTTGCAGAATTTTGCAGGGATATGGGGTACATGCCGGAGCAGGTTCAGGACTTTTATCCCACACCCTCCACTATATCTACTTGTATGTATTATACTGGTCTGGACCCTCGTACGGGAAAATCAGTATATGTGCCTAAAAATCCACACGAGAAAGCCATGCAGCGTGCCCTGATACAATATCGGAATCCGGCCAACTATGAGTTGGTGAAGGAAGCACTGTTAAAGGCCGGGCGTACAGATTTAATCGGATTTGAGAAGCAATGTCTGATTCCACCGCGGAAATTTTCTGATGGGAAAAAAGCTTCTATGAAAAAAGTGACTGAAAAGAATGGAAGAGGAAAAAAGCAAGCTGAGAAAAAAACTTCAGGAAAAACGACTTTCCGAAATAAGCCTGTTGGAAAATCTGAGGAATCAGGAAAGAGAAGGACGAAAAGATCAGGAAGATGAGAGACAGTAAGATAAGAGGCTGTGTACAGGAATAAAAATTGGGAGGCAGGACTGCTATGAAAATTGCAATTGTGACTGGAGCATCTTCTGGAATTGGCAGAGAATTCGTAAAGCAGATGGGACATTTTTATAGAACATTGGATGAAATCTGGGTGATTGCCCGGAGAGGACACAGGCTGCAGGAATTGAACGCGCTTTCTTCTGTTCCTGTACGGATTCTGGAGGGCGATCTGCTCCATGAATCCGTCTATGAGCGGCTTGTGACTATGCTTGAAGAGGAGAAGCCGGATATACGGATGCTGGTGAACGCGGCTGGATTTGGAAAGAGTGGACCAGTAGAACAAATTCTGGCTGAGAACCAAAATGCACAGTTGGAGATGATTGATTTGAACTGCAGGTCTCTTTCACGAATTACATTTGAGTGTCTGCCGTATCTGTCAAAGGGCAGCCGGATTCTCAATATGGCGAGTGCGGCGGCCTTTTCTCCACAGCCTTTGTTTGCAGTCTATGCATCAACAAAAGCATATGTGTTAAGTTTTTCCAGAAGTCTGGGGGCAGAATTGAAAAGCAGGGGAATTTATGTGACCGCAGTCTGTCCGGGACCAGTAGATACCGAATTTTTTAAGGTGTCTGGAGAGTTGGAAAATCCGTTAAAGAAACTGACGAAAGTGAAAGCACCAGGGGTAGTCAGGAAGGCACTGCAGGACAGTCGTGCCGGAAAGGATATCTCAGTATATGGACTTCCGCTGAAAGGTGCTCATATTGCATCAAAATTGCTTCCACACCATCTGCTTGTAAATCTGATGATGTTGTTCAATCCCAATGATGCATGGCGCTGTGGAGTATCAAAACGGATGGAATGACGATTTTACAAAATGGAGGTTTGGAACCATGAAAAAGTGTGAAAAGGGAACACCGGGATATCTGCGTGAAAAACTGAAGGTAGAAATCCTGCGGACGATCATCTATTTTGCAATCGTGGCAGCGGTATTTCTATTGGGCTATAGTCAGACGCATTCTAACAAGAATCTGCTCACTGTTGTAGCAGTTGTGGGTTGCCTTCCTGCCTGCAAGGCGCTGGTGGGAGTTATTACCCGGCTTCCCTATCAGACGGTTGAGCCGGCATTGGCAGAAGAAGTGTCTCAAAAGTCTGAGAATTTAACAGTAATCTACGATTTAGTTATCACCAGTACGGAGAAAATTATGCCCATTGACTGTATTGTGGTTTCCGGAGATAAGGTATTCGGCTATACATCAAATACGAAAATTGATTTGAAATCGACCTCATCCTATATACGAAAGATATTGCAGCAAAACAACTTTTCAGAGGTTTCTGTAAAGCTGTTCGACGAGTTTCGGTCATTTATCGCCATCGTAGAGGGACTGGACAATATCGCGGCGGTAGAAAAAGCAGACACAAAAGAATATGAAAGACAGATTGCGCATCTTATTATGAATATTTCACTGTAAGGAGGAGAACGTGCGGGAAATTTGTGTCACGGAAAATGAAGCAGGCCAGAGACTGGATAAATTGCTGGCAAAATATTTGAAAGAAGCGCCGAAAAGCTTTTACTACAAGATGCTTCGGAAAAAGAATATTACATTAAATGGAAAAAGGGCTTCCGGTTCAGAAAAACTGGTCCAGGGAGATTCGGTGAAGTTGTTTCTTTCGGATGAAACGATTGAGAAATTTTCAGGAAAGGCTTTTGTGATACAATCGGACAGGAAGGAAAAGTTGGATATCCTATACGAAGATGAAAATCTGCTTTTGTTAAACAAGCCTGTTGGAATGCTGTCGCAGAAAGCGAAGGAAACGGATGTCTCCGCAGTAGAACATCTTATCCATTATTTGTTGGACAGCGGACAGATTACGGAGCAAAATTTGAAAACCTTTCGGCCGTCTGTCTGCAGCCGTTTGGACAGGAACACCAGTGGAATTCTTGCTGCCGGGAAAAGTCTGGCAGGGCTGCAGGAGATGAGCCGTTTTTTCAAAGAACGTACTGTGGGAAAATATTATCTTTGTCTGGCATATGGGCGGATGGAGGAAGAGAAGTCGATTCGAGGTTATCTGTGCAAAGAAGAAGAGAAAAATCATGTTCAAATCTATCAGAACGAACATCCTGGCAGTGTACTCATTGAGACAGAGTACCGTCCGCTTGCGGCAGGCATGGATGTGACTCTTTTAGAGGTTCATTTGATTACCGGGAAGACACATCAGATACGGGCACATCTTGCAGCAGAGGGACATCCCATTGTCGGGGATTATAAATATGGACTTCGTAAAATCAACGATAGTTATCAAAAGGAGTATGGTTTAAAATCTCAGCTTTTACATGCCTGGCGAATCCGGATGCCAAAGTCCAAAGGTCCTTTGGAATATTTGTCAGAAAAAGAATTTACGGCTTTGCCGCCGGTATTATTTCAGAAGATATGTACAGAAAAATTTTTGTCTGATGAGAAAAAGGAGAAGAAGATGTTATGGCAACATGGAATTCACGGGGATTGAGAGGCTCTACTCTGGAGGATTTGGTTAACCGAACGAATGAACGTTATGAAGAATTGAATCTTGCTTTGATTCAGAAAATACCAACTCCCATTACTCCTGTACAGATTGATAAGGAGCATCGCCATATCACGCTTGCCTATTTTGATAAGATCAGTACCGTTGACTATATTGGAGCGGTCCAGGGAATACCGGTGTGCTTTGATGCAAAGGAGTGCGCTGTAGATACATTTCCTCTACAGAATGTACATGAACACCAAATGAACTTTATGGAAAAGTTTGAGCGTCAGGGTGGTATTTCCTTTTTGATTATTTTTTACAGTGGAAGAAACACATTATATTATATGAAATATAAAGAAATACGGAAGTTCTGGAACCGCGCACAGGAAGGGGGACGAAAGAGCTTTCGATTTGAAGAGTTGAGTCCGGAATATTTTATGGAACTTAAGAATAATTGTCTTGTCCCTTATCTGGATTACATTCAGAAGGATTTAGACAGCAGGGATTGACATTCAGATGGAAAGTTCGTATAATGTCTAGGAACTTTAGCGATTTAGCAAAGTAAAGAAATGGGTGAAAAAATTGGAACAGAAATTACATACGCCGGAAGGGGTCCGGGATATTTATAATACAGAATGCAGAAAAAAACTTGCAGTACAGGATAAGCTTCATGACACATTGCATCTATATGGTTATCAGGATATCCAGACACCGACCTTTGAATACTTCGATGTGTTCCGAAAAGAAATCGGAACAATTGCATCAAGAGAACTGTATAAATTTTTTGACAGAGAGGGCAATACTTTGGTCCTGCGTCCGGATATCACGCCGTCTATCGCTCGTGCGGCTGCCACCTTGTTCGAGGAGGAGAACTCTCCTATACGGCTGTGCTATGTAGGGAATACGTTTATCAATCACTCCAGCTATCAGGGAAGGCTAAAGGAAAATACCCAGCTTGGGGCAGAGATGATTGGCGTGGATTCTATAGAAGCGGATGCAGAGATGCTTGCCATGGTGGTAGATGGATTGAAAAATGTCGGGCTCACAGAATTTCAGGTGAATATCGGTCATGTGGATTTTATCCGGGGGCTGATGGAGGCGACTGGACTGGGAGACGAAATCATAGAAGAGCTTCATACATTGATTACAAACCGAAATTATTTTGGTGTGGAAGAAATATTGGATAAAGAAGGGACGACCGAGGATGTAAAAGCAGCATTTCGTATACTTCCGGAATTGATCGGAGGGGTTGAAGTGTTGAAAAAGGCCGGAAAGATTGCACCCACTGCGGATGCGAAAACGGCGATTACCCGTCTTTTGAAAATATACCAGATTCTAATGCATTATGGAGCAGAAAAACATATTTCGTTCGATCTGAGCATGAGCGGAAGTTATATGTACTATACAGGCATCGTATTTCGCGCATATACTTATGGAACAGGTGACGCAGTGGTGCGTGGCGGACGGTATGACCAACTGTTGGAAAAATTTGGGAAGAGTACACCATCTATTGGATTTGCGATTATTGTAGACGAGCTGACCAGTGCATTGAGCCGCCAGAAGATTTCTATAGAGACCCGCCGCTCCAATCTGATTGTTTATACAGACAGTACATTGAGATGGGCGATTTCCCTGGCAAAAGAGTTCCGTTCCAAAGGTTTTTGTACGGAATTGTTGAAACGAGAGGAATCGGATGAGAAGGAACGTTTTTTGGAGTATGGAAAACGGACACAGGCAGTCAGTATGCTATATCTGCTGGAGGACCGGACGATTGAGATGGTGAACTTTAAGACCGGAAAAGAAAAAACGGTCCAGGCAGGGAAGTGAGGTAGAGGCTGTATGAAATATTTGACATTTGCATTAACAAAAGGAAGACTTGCCAGCAAAACTTTGGAAATGTTGGAGAGATTGGGGATTACCTGCGAAGAGATGAAGGACAAAAACTCTCGGAAGTTAATCTTTGTAAATGAACAGCAGAAGTTAAAGTTTTTTCTTGCAAAGGGACCAGATGTTCCGACCTATGTAGAGTATGGAGCGGCAGATATCGGCGTTGTAGGAAAGGATACCATCGTTGAAGAGGGGCGCAAAGTCCATGAAGTTCTGGACCTTGGCTTTGGCGCATGCCGAATGTGCGTGTGCGGGCATGAGGAGGCCGCAGAGCTTTTAAAGCATCGGGAATTAATCCGTGTAGCGACCAAATATCCCAATATTGCAAAGGATTATTTCTATAATAAGAGGCACCAGACCGTAGAAATTATTAAGATGAATGGCTCCATTGAATTGGCACCTATCGTGGGACTATCTGAGGTAATCGTGGATATCGTGGAGACAGGTTCTACATTGAAGGAAAATGGCCTGACTGTATTAGAGGAGGTCTGCCCTCTGTCTGCACGAATGATTGTCAATCCGGTGAGTATGAGGATGGAAAACGACAGGGTGAGGGAATTGATCATCAATTTGCGCAGACTTTTGCAGGAATCGTAAGAGTGGGCCGGAAAAATGACTGTCCACAATAGCTGTGGATGGTTTGGCAGAGATAATCATTAATAGTGGGAGGAATGCAATACTATGCGGATTGAAAAATTAGATGAGAATACAAAGAAAAATTTATTAGAGGATTTATTAAAACGCAGTCCCAACAGTTATGCGCAGTATGAGGCAAGTGTACAGGAAATTTTGGATAAAGTCCGTCAGGAACGGGATGCGGCGGTATTTTCATATACGGAAAAATTTGACGGAGTAAAAATCCATACAGGAAATCTCCTTGTAACGGAGGAGGAAATCCAGGAAGCCTATGAGCAGGTGGATGCTAATCTGCTTCGGATTGTACGCAGAGCTTTAAAAAATATTGAATCCTATCATCAAAAGCAGATGCAGTACAGTTGGTTTGATAGTAAACCAGATGGCACTATGCTGGGACAGAAAGTGACAGCACTGCAGAGAGTGGGGGTCTATGTGCCAGGTGGAAAAGCGGTCTATCCTTCCTCTGTTCTGATGAATATTATGCCGGCAAAGGTGGCAGGCGTAGAAGAGATTATCATGGTGACACCGCCTGGAAAGGATGGAAAGGTGAATCCGACGACTCTGGTTGCAGCAAAGGAGGCAGGAGCGGATGCAGTTTATAAGGTTGGAGGCGCACAGGCGATTGCAGCGCTGGCTTATGGTACAGAAAGCATTCCGAAGGTAGACAAGATTGTAGGACCTGGGAATATTTATGTGGCATTGGCAAAGAAAGCAGTGTATGGACATGTCAGTATTGATTCCATTGCGGGTCCCAGTGAGATTCTTGTTTTGGCGGATGATACGGCCAATCCGCGTTTCGTGGCTGCGGATTTGTTGTCGCAGGCGGAACATGATGAATTGGCTTCAGCAATCCTGGTCACTACTAGCAGCAGTCTTGCAAAGAAAGTGTCAGAGGAGGCTGAAAACTTTATCAGGCAGCTTTCGCGCGGCGAAATTATTCGAAAATCATTGGACAATTACGGGCATATACTAGTTGCAGATACATTAGAAGAGGCTATTGACGCTGCCAATGAAATTGCCTCTGAACATTTGGAGATTATGACAGCAGACCCCTATCAGGTCATGACGAAAATCCGCAATGCAGGGGCAATTTTTATAGGAGAATACAGCAGTGAGCCTTTGGGCGATTATTTCGCCGGGCCGAACCATATTCTGCCCACAAATGGGACAGCTAAATTCTTTTCTCCGCTGTCAGTAGATGATTTCTTGAAGAAATCCAGTATTATCGCATATTCTAAGGATGCACTGGGAGAAATACATACAGATATTGAGCAGTTTGCAGAGGCGGAACAGTTGACAGCACATGCGAATTCCATACGGGTCAGATTTGAAGATTAGGACTGAGTCTGTAAGTATTGGATATGAAGCTGCGCAATCATTTGTTTTACAGGCAGTTATGATAAGTAAGGAGGAATCCGCATGAAGGAACGGATTGGAAGTTGTACGAGAAAAACAAGAGAAACGGAGATTTCTTTGACTATCTGCCTGGATGGGCAGGGGAAGAATCAAATTGACACCGGAATCCCGTTTTTCGACCATATGCTCGATGGATTTGCCCGGCATGGACTTTTTGATCTGGAGGTCCATGTGGCAGGGGATCTGCAGGTGGACTGCCATCATACGGTGGAGGATACCGGAATCGTACTCGGTCAGGCCATTGCTGATGCGTTGGGCGATAAAGCTGGGATTAAGCGCTATGGGAATTTTATTTTGCCTATGGATGAGACACTTGCACTCTGTGCGGTGGATCTTTCAGGACGTCCGTTTTTCCAATATGAGGCTCCATTTACAGTAGAACGCCTTGGAGGGCTGGATACGGAGATGGTAAGAGAATTTTTTTATGCAGTTTCTTATAGTGCAGCTATGAATCTGCATCTGAAGATTATGACTGGCGGCAATAACCATCACATGGCAGAAGCGTTGTTTAAGGCATTTGGAAAGGCGCTGGATATGGCATCTATGGAGGAACCACGGATGCGGGAGGTTTGGTCTACCAAAGGAAGTCTGTAGACAGTAACAGGAAATGATACATGAAGGAGAATGTAAAATGAGTTATAAACGATTAACACCATGCATTCTGATTGACGGTACAAATGCTGTCCGGTGGTTTGATGACAGAACCGTGGTATCGGATGACGTGGTATCCCTTGCAAAACATTATGGAGAGCGGGGAGCAGATGAATTGATCGTATTTGATCTGTCCCATTCAGATGAAGCGCATGAGGAAGCGATTGATTTAATGAAGAAAATCAATCGTGTAATCAGTATCCCCATGGTTGCCGGAGGAAACATCCGCCGTGAGGAGGATGTGAAAAAGATTCTTTATGCCGGAGCAAAGCGGGCCATGCTGAATCTGTCCAAACCTAACTCTACCAAATTACTGGAGGAAGTTTCTAAACGGTTTGGCAGGGAGAGGATTGCTGTATCACTGAATGATTTTGATTCATTGTTTAAGCATCAGCATTTGATTGAAAAGAATTGTACAGAAATTATCTTTATGCACAGGCTGGATTTAAATTCTGTTGCAAATGTGACTGAGCTTCCTTGTGTAGTCGTTACAGATACGATGGAGCAGGGAGAAATTTTGAGGATTTTGAAATCCAATGGGGTGAAAGGGGTTTCCGGTCTGTTTATCAGCCAGAAAGATATGGATTTTGCAGAATTTAAGAAGGTATGTGTCCAGGAAGGCATCCGGATGACTTCCTTTGAAAGCATTATGGATTTTGCAGAATTTAAGTTGAATTCTGACGGACTGCTCCCAGTTGTAGTCCAGGACTATAAGACCAATGAAGTGCTTATGGTGGCATATATGAATGAGGATGCATTTGACCATACGATTAAATCAGGAAAAATGACCTATTTCAGCAGAAGCCGTCAGGAGCGGTGGGTAAAAGGTGAGACATCCGGACATTATCAATATGTAAAGATGCTGACGGTAGACTGTGACAAGGACACACTTTTAGCTAAAGTGGAGCAGATTGGCGCAGCCTGCCATACGGGAAATAAGACTTGTTTCTATCAGCCTATCGTAGGAAATGATTATGATGCGAAGAATCCGCTTCAGGTATTTGAGTCTGTGTATAAGACCATTGTAGACAGGAGACAGAACCCGAAGGAGGGTTCGTATACCAATTATTTATTTGATAAGGGAATTGACAAGATATTAAAAAAGGTAGGGGAGGAAGCGACAGAGATTATTATTGCCTCCAAAAATCCTAATCCGGAAGAAATCAAATATGAAGTTTCTGATTTCATGTATCATCTTATGGTACTCATGGTGGAACGTGGGATTACCTGGGAAGATATTACGAAAGAGCTGTCAGACAGGTAAGGACAATAATCCGTTCTAAACGAATCGAAACATGCATAGGGTGTACATATAGGAAACGCTGCCATTGATGCCGTTGCCAGAAAGTGATATATGGAAAGGAGCTTCTACCATGAACGACCCGGAAGCCCGCCGCAGAGAGCTTTTGCGAAAGACGCGGAAACTCTACGATGAAAACCATTCAATCCCGGCGATACACCCAAGATACAACAACCTTTATCATGAACTGTATGATGGAGAAGAAACTACATATTCTAATAACTCTTTTTTTATCCGGCTGACGTTAGGAATTCTATGTTTTATCTGTTTTGTGTGGATGGATTCCAGTCAGGCGACGATTGCAGATGTCAGCAGCAGTCAGATTGTAAATCAGATTGAAAGACAGATGGATATGGAGGATATTGAAGAGGTCTGGAAAAATTTGTAAAACTCATTAAAATCCGGCAAAATGCGTCAGTGATGTATTTTGCCGGATTTTGTGTATATTTGGGAAATGCTATGTTTTGCTCGGGAACCGGATTTTCCATCACCAAAATACGAACTCAGAATAGTATAGTAAAAAAAGGTTTATGTGCGATGAAATGGGTAAAGGATGCCATTGGGTATTGGTGTGAAGATATCCTGGATAAAAAATATCTTGGACAGAATATTGGAATTTCGGTTCTGGACAGCGGAATTTCTTCGTCACATCCTGATTTTTATGGACGGATTTCAGGATTTTCTGATTTTGTAAATGGAAAGAAGGTCATATATGATGACAGCGGGCATGGAACGCATGTGGCGGGCATTTTGTCAGGAAGTGGAAAAATGTCCAATGGGGCTTATGCAGGACTCGCGCCAAAATCATCTCTCCTGATTGGAAAGGTATTGGACCAGTCAGGAAATGGGATGGTAGAATATGTGATGCGGGGAATCCAATGGATACTTGCCCGGCAAAAGGAAAAAAATATCCGTATTGTGAATATTTCTGTGGGAACACAGCCAGGACTTGAGAAATCGGAAGAAAAACGTCTGTTGGAAGGCGTAGATGCCCTATGGGATGCGGGTCTGGTGGTTGTGGTTTCGGCGGGCAATTATGGGCCTGGTGAGGGAACTGTGGCAGTGCCGGGAAGCAGTAGAAAAGTGATTACCGTAGGCGTGGTGGATATGGTAAGAAATTCTGCGCGGCAGAGCAGGTCAAAGTGGAATTATTCCGGGCAGGGGCCTACGGAATGTTGTGTGGTAAAGCCGGATGTAGTTGCGCCAGGGACCTCGATTGTAAGTTGTAATGGAAATTATAAAAAATATCTGCAGAGGCCCTATGTTGCTAAAAGCGGAACCTCTATGGCAACCCCTATGGTGTCCGGGGCGATTGCCTGCCTGCTCTCAAAATATCCGGATATGACGAATGTGGAAGTGAAATTAAAGCTGAGGGAAAGCTGTATTCCCACAGAGGGGACACATGGGTGGGGAATGCTGCATGTGGGGCGGCTATTGTCGCCATAAGACGAAGAGAAAGAGGGGGCAATTCGCTGTCTGATTGGCCATAAACGTAACGAAATAGAAATGATGTAAGGAAAGAGATAAAAATTATAGGTGGCATTACAAGCCAATCCGTGGTAAAATATTTGATGGTTTATATTATTGACAAATAGAGAAAACACATATAGGAGGTATAAACACATGGCATGGTATGATGAGGCAGTATTTTACCACATTTATCCATTGGGCCTGACTGGGGCGCCAAAACAGAATTCTTATGGGGAGCCGGAGCATCGGTTGAACACATTGATTCCATGGATTTCTCATATCAAGGAGATTGGCTGTAGTGCAATTTACATAGGACCGCTTTTTGAATCAGTAGGACATGGGTATGAGACTACAGATTATAAGAAGTTAGACAGTCGCCTTGGAACGAATGAAGATCTTACCAATTTTGTGGCAGAATGCCATAATCAGGGAATTAAAGTGATTTTAGACGGTGTATTTAACCATACAGGACGTGATTTCTTTGCATTTCAGGATATCAAAAAGAACAGGGAAAATTCGCCTTATAAGGACTGGTATTGTAATGTAAATTTCTGGGGCAATAATTCTTTTAACGACGGATTTTCTTATGAAAACTGGGGAGGATATGACCTTCTTGTAAAACTGAACCAGCACAATCCGGCGGTGAAAGACTATATCTGTGATGTCATTCGTTTCTGGGTCAGTGAGTTTGACATTGATGGGATTCGTCTGGATGCGGCAGACGTGTTAGACTTTAACTATATGCAGGCCCTTCGGCATACGGCAAACGAGGTGAAGCCGGATTTCTGGCTGATGGGTGAGGTGATCCATGGGGATTACACCCGTTGGGTCAACGAGGGTACCCTGCATTCTGTCACCAACTATAATTTGCACAAGGCTCTGTATTCCGGGCATAATGACCATAATTACTTCGAGATTGCACACACAGTGAAGCGTCTTTATGGCATGGGAGGCAATCGTCCGGACGGTTTGAAGCTCTATAATTTTGTGGACAATCATGATGTAGAAAGGATCTACACAAAGCTGAATAATAAAGCGCATTTTGTTCCTGTTCATATCTTGCTTTATACGCTGCCGGGAGTTCCGTCTATTTACTATGGGTCTGAATTTGGAATAGAGGGAAAGAAGGAGAGATTCTCTGATGATTCCCTGCGTCCGATGCTTTCTCTTTCGGATTACACGGATGCGGTGGAGAAAAATTCTTTTACCAGTCTGATTGCAGCATTGGGAAAGACACGTCAGAATACGAAGGCGCTTTCCTATGGAGACTATAATGAATTGATGCTGACGAACCGTCAGTATGCATTTTCAAGGAACTATAACGGAGAATCCGTTGTGGTTACGGTGAATAACGATGACAGTGACTTCACGATGAATGTTGCTGCAGGAAACGCCGCGGAATATGTAGGTGCTTTGTCAGGAGAAAGGGTTTCTGTCGACAACGGCAGGATTACAGTCAATGTAAAAGCTAATTCTGGAGAAATCTGGGTGCCCGCATCAGGTGACAGTGCACAGGCTGTGCAGGAAGCAGGATTTTCAGGGCTAGATGTGAAGGATGCCGCCGGAAGAGTGATTGTGCTCCGTACAGACAAGGATGAAGAAGCAGGTGAGAAGAAAGTAGTTGAAGAAAAGACAACGGAGAAAGAGACTGCACAGGAGAAGTTAACGGAAACGGATTCCAAGCAAGAAAAGAATCCTGAAACGAAAGCAGCACAGGAGAAGACTTCTGAGAAACCTTCCAAGAGTAAAGCGGCAGAGCAGGTTTCATCTGAGAAACCTGCGGAGTCAACAGGTGACCGTTCATCAGAAGATGCAGCATATGACGAGGCTTTTGAAAAAGGAAAGATTGCCGGTCTTCAGGAAGCAATACTTGCGATTATGAGTAAGAATGGAGCAATCACGGACCAGATGCGCAAGGATGTAATGGACAATGTGTATCATGATTCCTTAATCAATTGGATTAAGAGTTTTCGTTGATTGTAAATAGGAAAAAGGATGTTTGTAAAGCCGTTCCAGGTACGTATCGGAACGGCTTTTTATATACCATAGTATGCGGAAAAGGCGCCTTCAATAAAGGTGAAAGTGAAAGGGAAAAAAGTAACGGTTTCGTGG